>CAMAXB010000018.1:0-19636 GCA_945862035.1 Opitutus sp. GAS368 | reverse complement strand
GTATTCCCGCCTTTGGGGTAGCCGCGGCACCCAAGGGCGAAGCCCATAAGCTCAAGCCCATCCGCATCGGCCTTGTCGACACCTATGGTGGCTCGATGCCGTCCGGCTGGACCCGCTGGATTCTCGAGCGCTTCGAATTCAACTTCGAAGTCGTTTTCCCCCAGGTTCTCGATGCCGGCAATCTGAAGTCCAACTTCGATGTCATCGTCTTCCCTTCAGGCACCTTCTCGGAGGGCCGGGGCGGTCGTGGCGGTGGCCGGGGTGGCTTTAGCCCAAGTCCCGACATGATCCCCGAGGAATTCCGTTCCATGCTGGGTTCGGTTACGGTCGCCCGTTCGGTTCCTCCGCTGAAGGCCTTTGTTGAGGCCGGTGGCACGGTGGTTGCCGTCGGATCGGCCGCGAGCATCGGTCAGTCGATGGGTCTCCCCGTCACCGATCATCTCGTGGAGAAGGGCGCGGATGGCGTTGAGCGCCGCCTCCCGGCGGACAAGTTCTTCATCCCAGGCACCGTCTTGTACGCGGCCTTCGACAACACCCTTCCGCTGGCCTATGGCATGCCTTCGAAGGGGTACATCTTCTTCGATGACAGCCCGGTCTTCAAGCGGACCTCGGGCTCGTCGGTCAGCGCGAGCAAGGTGGCCTGGTTCGACAGCAAGGAGCCGCTCTTCAGCGGCTGGGCGGTCGGCCAGCAGTTCCTCGAGGGCGGCGAACTCGCCACCGAGGCGAGCATCGGTTCCGGCAAGCTGGTTCTTCTCGGTCTCGAGGCAACCTTCCGGGCCACGCCGCACAGCACGTTCAAGCTGTTCTTCAACGGCCTGTACTACGGCTCGGCTACCCCGACGACCCTGTAAGGGACGGTCATTGATTCGCTTCCAGCCCCGCCGGCAACGGCGGGGCTTTTTTATGAAGGGTGCTCACTCCCCCGGGGTGTCCTGATTCGTTGGTTTTTCTGTCCCGTCAGTCCGCCCCAGCACCCATGTTCTCGTTTCCCCCCTCTCCTTTCACGTCCTTTGGCCGCTGCGCCCTGTGGGCTTCGGTAGCTGCGGCCAGCGCGCTTTCCGCGACCGCGGCCGACAGCCCGCCCCAGGCGGTGCCCGCCGCCGCCGAGGCGGGAACGGGGGCCGTGGAAAGCCAGCGCGAGCGCAATCGCGTCCTCCAGAAGCGCAATCCGATCGCCTCGGAGTACTTGACTTCCGGCGAATTGGGTTTCGCGCCCGGCGCGCTGGCGGATGGCGAGAGCGTCGACTTTCGTAGCCTGTTGCCACCCTCCGGTGCGCTACTGGGTTCCACCGATTCGACCCAGCTGACGGCCAGTTACCTGTACCATACAGCCTCCGGGCGGGGAAAACCTGGATTTGCGGCGAGTCTCGCCCGGACCTTTGGACCCGCGGAGCGTCCGACCACGGTGCAAGTCCGCGCCAACCTCACTTCCGCCGAGCGGGTAGTCGACACCGCGCTGTGGAATTGGAACCCCGCGCGCTTCACCCTTGCGGGCCAGGCCGTCTATTTTCTCGACCGCCCGCGCATGCAGTCCGACCGGATTGATACGCGCACGCGCTCGGTCCTGCTCCACGCGGAGCATCGGCTGGGGGCCGACCACACGGTCTATGCCCAGGTTGAGGGGTGGGACTACGCGGACTTCTTTCGCCGGGATATGCTGGAGTTCCGGACGGGCAGCGGGACGCCGCTGCCAGGCCGGGGCGATGCCCCGCAGGGGGGTACCACCATCATCGACGGTGCCTATGCCGGAGCGCGCCTCCGGCGCGTGGCGACCGAGGAGGCGGTCGACCGTGAACGGCTTCGCGTGCAGCTCGGCGGGCACACGCGCATCGGCGAATGGGACTTCGATTATGCGGTCTTCCACGGCCACTGGCGGGAGCGCCGCGATTCGTTCTGGGCCACCTTCGACCACGATGGGTACGATCTGAGCTATCGGATCGGAACCGATCCCTACTTTCCCGTGTTCACCGCTCTTGCCGGGACGGACATCGATGATTCCCGGCCTAGTCGCTTCCGCGAATCACGGCCCGCCAAGACCACGACCCGCGACGTGGATTGGGCCGGTCGAGCGGACGCGTTGCGCCGTCACCAGTTTTCGGATCTGCAGCTGACCGTGTCCGCCGGAATCCTGCACCGGGAAAAAGAACGGGTGAAGAGCCTGATCCAAAAGGATGTTTTCCTGCGCAATGATGCCCAGCTCCTGCCGATCGATGGCCTGCGGGTGCCGGGCGCGCCCGTTTCCTTCCTTAAAGACCGCTACCTCCTGCCGAGGTCCGTCAACTTGGACCTCATGCGCGCGCGGGCGGCGGCGGGCGACCCGGCGTTGTTTCGGGACCCGGCTCTGTCCATCCTGGAGGGCCTGCCGGACAACTACACCTCGCGAGAGGCGGTGAGCTCCGCTTACCTTTCTGCCGCGGCCCGGCGTGGGCGCTGGTCCGCCGATGTCGGCCTGCGGGCGGAAAGAACGGAAACAGATACGTTGGGTACGGTCATCGTGCCGATCGCCCTTGATCAGGGGGTGGGGCGGATCCTGGCCGATGTGAATAATCACGGTGAGCGGACCCTCGCGCGGGCCGTGCCCACCGCCAATCGCTACTCCACCTGGCTGCCGACCTTGGCTTTGGGCTTCGATGCCTCGGAGTCGTGGGCGTTTCGCAGCAGCTATTTCGAGCAGCTCATGCGGCCGCAATACTTCGATATCGTGAACTACCGGATCATCCGCAGCGGGATGCTGCAGGTCGACGAGGGCAACCCCGGACTGGCGCCCACCGAAATCCGGACGCTGTCATTAGCGGCGGATTACCGGCACGCGCGGCTGGGTGCCCTTTCGCTGGAGCTTTATCGTCTCGCGGTGGACAGGTTCTTTTACACGGCCCAGAAGCCCGAACGGGTCGAGGGCGTCATGTTCACCAACAAGCGGGTCGAGAATGGCGGCCAAGCTACGCTGCAGGGCTTCCAGGCCCAATGGAGTCGGGAATGGAAGATGGCCGGGTTCACGTTGTCGCCCTCGGCGGCCTACACCTATTCGGAGAGCGAGGCCGAGGTGTCGACGCGTCCCGCGGACGCGTTGACCCTGCCCCAGCGTTCGCGGCACCTGGTGCAGGCGGGGCTTGAGTGGTCGCGCGGTCGTTTCGGCGGAAGTGGCGAACTCAGCTACCAAGGGCGCGCGCTGGACGAGGTGGGGCAGGGCCCTGACCGCGACATCTATCGCGACACGTCCGTGAGCCTCGATGCGGGCCTATGGTTGCAGGTCAACCAAATGTGGCGGGCAACCCTCTCGGCCCAGAACCTGACGGATCATCCTGAGCGTTCCTTTGAGGGCGACCCCCAGCGCGCCATCCGCAACGAGTACTTGGCCACCACGTTGACCCTGGGAGTCCAAGCTTGGTTCTGAGCTCTAGAAGGGCCAGATCCGGGGAATGACGATCAGCGCGGTCGCAAAGCAGGTTGCGTTGAGGGGTAGTCCGATCTTGAGGAAATCACCAAAACGGTAGCCCCCGATGCCATAGACATAGGTGTTCGTCTGGTAGCCGATGGGTGTGGCGAAGGCCGCGGACGCGGCAAAGGTCACCGCCACAATGAAGGCGCGGGGATCCACGCCCATCTCGGCGGCGACACTGAGCGCGATCGGCGCCATCAGCGCGGCGACTGCATTGTTGGACAGGATCTCGGTCAGTACCGTTGTGACAAGGTAGATGCAGGCCAGCATCACGATGGCCTGATGGGCGGCTGGCACATGGGCCAGCACACCGTCCACGATGAGGGAGGCCAACCACGCGGCCGCGCCGGTTTGTTCGAGCGCGAGGCCCATCGCGAGCATGCCATAAATCAGGAACAGGATGTTCCATTCGATCGCGCCATAGGCTTCGGTCGTCTTGAGGCAGCCGGCGAGGCAGATGATCACGCAGCCGGCCAGGGCGCCCAGCTCGATCGGCACCCACTCAAGGGCCGCTGCGGTGACGGCGGCGGCGATCACTCCGACCACCAGCGCGATGTTTCCCGGCCGCGTCTTGGCGGGCACCCTTGCGCGGTCAAAGAGCATCAGGTCCTCGTTCTGATTGAGGGCGTCGATTGCCTGATCGGTGCCCATCATGAGGACAACGTCGCCGCCTTGCAGCGGAATCGAGTCGAACTGCTCCCGGACATTCTCGCCTTTCCGGTGCACGGCCAGCACCACCATCCGGAAACGTTGACGGAATTGAATCTCCCGGAGAGAGCGACCGACGAGCGACGAATGGGGAGTGATGACCGCCTCCACGAGGGAGCCCTCGTGGGCGGCGATTTGTTCCAGCCCGAGATCGAGCTCGGTCGCGAGATCGATCCCCTCTAGGCGCCGGGTATGGGCGATGCCCTTGGGGCGGCACGACAGGATGAGCCGGTCGCCCGCCTTCAACTTCACGAGATGGGGTTCAATGTAGAGTGCGATGCCATCCCGGACAATCTCCAGCACACGTACCCCCCGCCCCCGGGTCAGCCCGGCTTCCTGGAGGGTCTTGCCGACGACAGGAGAGTCCGACTGGACAAAGGCCTCGGTCAAGTACTCCCGCCGTTCCTCTTCGCTGAGAATGGAGGTCAGCATGGCCCGATCCGGCAGGAGCCGTTTGCCACAGAAGGCGAGGTAGATTGCGCCGATGACCGTGACGGGCAGGCCAAGCCAGCCGAGTTCGAACATCGAAAAGGCGGGTTCCCCCTTGGCGGTGATGATGCCGTTCACGACCAGATTGGTGCTCGTTCCGATCAGGGTGCAAGTACCGCCCAAGACCGCGGCGTAGGAGAGCGGAATGAGCAGCTTGGACGGAGCCAGCTTCATCCTCCTGGCGAGCGTGAGCACCACGGGAAGAAAGACGACGACCACCGGGGTGTTGTTGATGAAGGCGGAGATCGCGGCCACCACCAGGACGAGGACGATGAGAACGATGGGGTAGGGCCAGGAGGCGCTTCGCTCCACCAGAACGGAAATGCGGTCGATCGCGCCCGATTTCACGAGGGCGGCGCTGAGGATGAACATGGCTCCGACGGTCATGGGTGCGGCGTTGCCGAAGACGGACAGGGCATCCTTGGGCGAAAGCAGGCCCAGTCCGACCAGCGCAAGCAGCAGCGCCACCGCAATGAGATCAGGCGGAAATTTTTCCCAGACGAAGCACGTGAAGACGGCCGCCAGGAGCAGAAAGACAAGGGCGATGTCCCAGGTCATGGGGCCGTACACTACCGCCGCCAACCGGCCCGCGCCCAGCCCAATCAGCGCGGATGACGGGCATCATCGCGGTGCAAACCGTAGAACGCGTAGCCAAAGGCAATGAGGGTCACGGCCAGTCCGCCCAGTTTCATGATGGCTCCGCCAAGGAGTTGGTCGTCGGCGGCGGAGAAATGGGCAAACAAGCGCGGCGCGTACTCGTAAGTCGGGTAAAGGACATCGTTCGAGAACGTGATGAAGGCGAAAACCGGGGTCATGCCGATCGTCACTGCGGTCAGGTAAAGCATCTGAGCGCCACTTCCCACCCGTGGAAATTCCTTGGAGGGACTGAGGATGGGCCACCAGTAAAAGAGGGCGGCGACAAAGAAGGTCACGTGTTCGACGACATGGACAAACTTGTCCTGCAGGGCCCAGTCATAAAGTGCGGGGACGTGCCAGGCCGACATGATGAGGGTGTAGGTGGTCCCGCAGACGACCGGGTGGGTCAGGATGCCGAGCACCGTTTTCAGATCGGGGCGTGCCGTCACGGTGCCGACCAGCCAAGCGGGAAGCCCGAGCAACATCAGAATGGCTGCCGGGTAGGTCAGGATCTGATGCTGGATCATGTGGGCGCTGAGCAGGAATCGCTCGCCGACCTGATCGAGGGGCGATCCGACCGCGAGGTAGAAGAGCACCAGCGCCGAATAGAAATAAAGGGCTTGGCGCCGCGGCCAGGGCTCGCCGGGGGCAATGAGCCCGCGGAGGGGACCGCACGCGATTCCGTAGATCCAGCCGAGGAAGATGAGTCCTCCGACTAGATAGGGTTCGTTGTGCCAGTGGCGCCAGTCGATCATTAGAGAGACAACCAAGTTCGAATGACGAAACCCGAATGACGAATCGAAACCACCGAATTTCGCCGGTTATTCGCGATCCGGATGTTGTCATTCCGGATTCCTGTTGGGCCGACGCGAAGAATGAAAAGGCCGGCCCCGGAGAGGGCCGGCCTTGGAATTTCAGGTTGCGGTGAGGGTCAAAGCTGCTCGTAGGCCGGGCCGACCGGTGTGCTGGCTTCGGCGCCATGGAGGGCGAGGAGCGCCCACATGGTGCCACCCGCAAGGACTAGCCCGATGAAGAACAGGATCGTGTTGAACAACCGGTCCCACCGCAGATGCATGAAAATGAAGATGACGAGCAGGAACTTCACCAAGGACAGCACGATGAGACCGGCGGTGATGATCCACTTTGCCAGGGGGAGGTAGATGACGAGGATCTCCACGCCCGTGATGACCGCGAGGATCATCGCCAACTGGACGAAGATGTGAAACTTGCCCTGGTTTTCGCCGTGACCGGCGGAGGGGGCAGGGGAGTGGGCGGCGGGAGCGCTCATGAGAGAAAGACGTATTCGAGCAGGTAAACGACCGGGAAGATCACGATCCAGACGATGTCGACGAAGTGCCAGTAGAGGCCCATGGATTCGACGTCGATTGCGTTGGCCTCGCCGAACTCAACCTCACCGCGGTCGCGGCCGAAGGCGAACAGAATGCCGATCGCCGCCAGGAAACCGGCGAGAGGAAGGAAGTTTGCGCCAAAGAAGGCGCCCACTTTGCCGTCGAGGACGGCGTGGGTCAGTTCGAGCATGACGTACATGCCAAGGACAACCGAGGCGACCCAGACGGCTAGGTGCGCCAGACTCACGAGAACCCAAGGGCGGTTCGTGTTGGCCACGGTGGGCTTGAAGGAGCGGATGTACATCAGCACCAGCCAGAGAACACCGATTGCCACGTGAACGCCGTGGGTACCGGTCAGGGTGTAGAATGTTGAACCGAAGAGGCTGCTGCTCAACGTGAGCTCGTACGCATGGACAAAGTGGCTGAACTCGTACACCTGGCAGGCGAGGAAGATCAGGCCGAAGATGATCGTGCCGAGCAGCATCTTGCGGGTCGACTTGACGTTACCCTTTTGGATCGCATTCACGGCCAGGGCCATGAGCAGCGACGACATGAGCAGGATGAAGGTCGAGAACGACGTGAGCTCGATCGAGAAGAAATCCCGCGGATCCGGGGATCCCGCCGGCGGGTGCAGGCGATAGATCAGGTGAGTCGAGATCAGCGTGCCGAAGAACATGCAGTCCGAGGCAAGGAAAGCCCACATGAAGAGCTTCTTGTTCGGAATGCCCGTCGTCGTGCTCGGGTCGTGGTGGTGGTCGATGGTGCCGGCGCCGGCGTGACTGCTCATGGAATGTAGAGAGGTAGGATTAGTGCTTGGGGCCGTGACCCTGGCTGGAGTCGTCGTCGGACTCGTTGGGATGGACGTGGTATCCTCCTGGTCCCTCCAGCGCCCACATCCAGGCTCCAAAGAAGACCACCACGCCGCCGGCGATGGCGCCGAGCATGATGTGGTTGGTGAAGAAGAGGCCGCCGATCAAAATGCCTGAAGCGGTGATGATGGGGAACCAGGATTGGCTCGGCATGTGGACCCCACCATGGGCCTCATCTATCTTGGCCTTGGCAGCCTTTTCCCTGGCGATCTCCTCCTTGTTGTTCTTCTCGTACCAGAAGGCATCCCGGGCATGCACGGTCGGAGTGACGGCGAAGTTGTATTCTGGCGGGGGATTGGGGATCGACCATTCGAGCGTGCGACCATCCCAAGGATCCCGGCTGGACTTCTGGCCCTTGAAGTAGGTGTAGACCATCACGGCGAAGTAGATGCAGATGCCAACGGCGAGGATCAGGGCTCCGACCGTGGCCCACATGTTGGCGTTGTTCCAGCCCATGTTGCCGTCGTAAGTGAACGTACGGCGGGGCATGCCGTTCAGGCCGAGGAAGTGCATCGGGAAGAACGTGACGTTGAAGCCGACGAAGATGACCCAGAACGAGAGTTTGCCCCAGAACTCCGAGACCGTGCGGCCGAAGATCAGCGGGAACCAGTAGTGGATGCCGGCGAGAAGCGCGAAGATCGAGCCGCCGATGAGCACGTAGTGGAAGTGCGCCACGACGAAATAGCTGTCCTGCTGCTGCGCATCAGCGGGGGCTGCCGAATGCATGATGCCGGAGAAGCCGCCAAACATGAAGAGCCACACGAAACCGAGGGCGAACATCATCGGGGTGCGCATCATCAGGTGGCCTCCCCAGAGAGTGCCGATCCAGTTGAAAATCTTGACGCCGGTCGGCACGGCAATCGCCATCGTGGCGACGGCGAACGCGGCCGTGGCAACGGTACCCATGCCCGTCGTGAACATATGATGGCTCCATACGCCGAAGCCGAGGAAGCCGATGGCGGCACCGGAGAAGACCACGATCGGGTAGCCGAACAGGGGCTTGCGCGAGAAGGTCGGGAGAATCTCCGAGATGATCCCCATCGCCGGAAGAATCAGGATGTAAACCTCCGGATGGCCGAACACCCAGAACAAGTGCTGCCAGAGAATGGGGAGCCCGCCGCCCGAGACCTCAAAGAAACTGGTGCCGAAGGAGCGATCCATCATCAGCTCAACCAGCGCAATCGTGATGGCGGGGAAGGAAAGGATGATCAGGAATGCGGTGAAAAGAGTCATCCAAGTGAACACCGGTAGGCGCATCATCGTCATGCCCGGGGCACGCAGGTTGATGATCGTGACGATGAAATTCAGGGAACCGATGATGGAGGACACGCCGAGGACCTGAAGACCCATGACCCAGAGATCGGTCGACATGTCGCCGGCGAATTGGGACGAGTAGGCGGTCGAGGTGAGCGGCGCATAACCGAACCAGCCGACGTCGGGCGCACCCGACTTCACAAACCAGCCGACGTTCAGGATGATCGCGCCGACGAGGAAGACCCAGAACGCAAAGCCGTTGAGCCGGGGGAAAGCGACGTCGCGCGCCCCGATCTGCAGCGGCATGATGTAGTTGAAGAACGCGGCCGAGAGAGGCATGACGGCGAGAAAGATCATCGTCGTCCCGTGCATCGTGAACATCTCGTTGTACTGCTGCGCAGTCAGGAGCGTGTTGTTGGGCACCGCCAGCTGCAGGCGGATCAGGATGGCCTCGAAGCCACCCACGAGGAAGAAGAAGAGCGACGAAATGCCGTAAAGCAGTCCGACCCGCTTGTGGTCAACGGTCGTCAGCCAGCTGACGATGCCGGTCTTGGCGGTGGGGCGGGTAAAGAGCCACGAGCGCTTTTCAACGCCGGCGTGCTCCTCCTTGCCGATAAAGTTGGATTTAACGAGTGCGTCCATGGAAGGTGAGGGGGCGGGGTTGGTGATTACTTCAGGCTCTCGAGGTAGGCCACGAGGGCCGACACGTCTTCGGACGTGAGTTCGAGGATGCGGTTACCGGTCTCGCGATCGGTGTAGCCGCCGACCCACATCTTATTTCCGGGCTTCACGTGATGGGGTTCGGAGATCCAGCGATAGAGATTGCGCGTGGTGTTCTCGAGCAGACCGGCGGCGATCGTGGTGCGCGAACCCATGTGCGTGAGGTCGGGCCCCGTGATGCCGACGCCTTCATGGCCCCGGATGTTGTGGCAACCGGCGCAGGCCTTTTCCACGAAGAGCCTGCGTCCTTCGGCAATCAGGGCCGGGTTCTCGCTCTTTTCGGGAAACTGTTTCTGGACCCAGTTGTCGAGCGGGTTCGCATCGAACTCGGGCGACCAGCCTGCTTCGTTGACCCTAAAGCCGGCAAACTGCGCGCGGGGCGCGGCGTCGGCACTGGCGGTGGTCTCGACGGCGCGGGCGTCCTTCTTCTGGTTCGCAGTCCAGGCGGCGAAGTCGGCCTCATTAAGCGCGATCACGCGGAAGCGCATCACGGCGTGGGACTGTCCGCAGAATTCGGCGCACTGACCCCAGAAATAACCGGGCTCATCGGCCTGCAGCCAAAGGTGGTTGCCGCGATTTGGGATCATGTCGACCTTGCCCGCGAGCTTGGGCACCCAGAAGGAGTGGATGACATCAATCGTCCGAAGATTCACGCGGACGGGACGGCCGGCGGGAATCACGAGCTCGTTGGCCGTCACCAAAGGACCGGCTCCGTCGATCTGCTCGTTCGGGTACTCAAATTTGAACCACCACTGATAACCGACGGCGGTGACCTCGTAGGTCTGGTCGCGCCGATCGTCCGGCACATCATACGTGTACCAGATTGCCTCGAGGGTCGGGACCGCAATGAAGACAAGAGCAACGACCGATGCGCCAATCAGGCCCAGTTCGACCAGCGGGTTCCCATGGCCCTGCGGGGGTGGCTCGGCATGTTCGTCGGCCTCGTTGCGCGCCTTGAATTTCAACGTCGCGTAGGCCAGCACGGCCGCCACGAGCACGAAGATGATACCGGTCACCCACAACGTGACGTAAAAGAGGTCGAGCTGGGAGGCAGCCACCGGTCCCTTGGCGTCAAAGGTCGATTGGTGGCCGCCGATCCAGCCACCGGTATAAAGGGGGATGCTTGCGGCGAAAAGCGCGGACAGACCGCGGCGGATCGAGTGTCGGAAGGAAGCGGAGGAACTCATGTGGCAAAATGGCGCGTGGCCGAGGGCAAAGAGGCTAGGGAGCCTCGTTAACCCACCGTCCATTTCAAGCTATTAAAAACGTGTGGAATGTGTCTCCGAGAGCGAGCGGGGATCTCATTTAACTCCCGGCTATTAATCGAGGCGGTTGGGTGAATAAGAAGGGCAGCGGGGCGCCGAACCGAAGCCGGCCGTCGCGGCGCCCAATCGGGACGGAATTCAGGATGGAGCGATGCCGGCCCCACCAATCGAACCGGTGGAGGGCCACCAGCGGTACAGGAAAAAATAAACGAGCACGCCAGTGACGCTGACGTAGTACCATATCGGAAAGGTCCAGCGCGCCCACTTCCGGTGCCGCTCGAAGTCGCCCTTGAACGCCAGCGCGAACGTGCGGGGCACGAGGTAGGCGATGCTGATCGCCAGGATGATGTGCGAAATCAACATCGTGTAGTAGATCGTCCGGATGGCGCCCTCTCCGGCGAAGACCGTGTGCACGCCGCGCACCATGATCTTGTGGCTGACATATCCGACGAGGAAGATGGCCGAAACCGCGCCTGCGCTGAGCATGCAGGCCCGATGGGCGACTTTATTGCCCGCTTTGATAAACACGAAACCGAGCGTCATCAGGACGGTCGCGAGCGCGTTGAGGGTGGCGTTGATGCCTGGGATGTCTTGTACAGTCATGGCAAAGGGAAAAGCGTCAGGGGAAGAGAATCCGGTCGACCACAAGGGCACCGAGCTGAAGCGGAAGCCAGAAGATGGAAGTGAAAAACAACCTCCGCGCCTTTTTGTCGCGATCAACGCTCTGCGTGAAGGCGATGGCTTTGACGAGGAACCAGAGGCCGAGCAGCAGGGTTGTCGCGAGGTAGTATCCGCTGGTCAAACCCAAGAAGGTGGGGGCTGCGCAAAGATTCACGACGATCACGGTGGCAACGAGCGACCACGTGGCGACCTTGCCGCCCTCCGCGTCACGGACGGGTAGCATCGGGAAGCTGACGCCTGCGTAGTCCGCCCGGTAAGTCCAGGCAACGGCCATGAAGTGGGGGATCTGCCAGAAAAAGAGGATGCCGAACAGGATCCAGCCCAGGGTTGTCACCCCGCCTTCCGCGGCGGCCCAGCCGATTAACGGGGGAAAGGCTCCGGCAATCGCTCCGATCTCGGTGCTCCAGCGCGACCAACGCTTGGCGGGGGTATACCACGCCAGATAGGTGACCGTGGTCAAAAGCGCAAATAACGCCGCCGGCCCATTCGTTTTCACGAACAGGATGCCGAGCCCGGCCATGTTCAGCATCCAACCGAGCACAAAGGCCGATCCGTTGGGGATCTTACCCGTTGGCAAGGGCCGCTCAGCCGTGCGCTTCATCCGCGCGTCCGTGTCCGCTTCCATCCACTGATTCACGGCCGCAACCCCCGCCGCGCAGAGCGATGTGCCCACGCACAGAGCGAAAAATTCCCCCGGCAGCCACGGTGGCCGGGCAGCCGCATAACCGACCAGCGCAGTCGCAACCGAAAGGAGACTGAGTCGGGGCTTGGTCAGCTCCAGATAGTCGCTGAACCGAGCGGTCGTCCCATCTTCGACCTTGCTGGCGGCCAAGCTCATGCCTGAGCCGCCTCCAACTGAGCGCTCATCTTCGGCGCTAAACCAGACCGGGCTGGTTCCAGTCGACTGCGGTGCGCCCACCAAGTGAGGCTGAAGGTGGCGGCCAGCAGGCACGCGCCGCCGATCACATGGGCGGTCGTGTAGTAGGCATTGCGCATGGTCCAGATCGCCGCCGCGCCCAGCAGCACCTGCACAATGAGCAAGGTGGACATGATCGCGGCGGCGAGTTTCATACCCTCCGATGTCTTGGCCCGAATAATCTCAAAAGCAAGCCATCCAAGGATTAACGTGAGAACAAGCGCCATCGCCCGATGAGCGAAATGGATCCCGACGCGAAAATCCCATGCGGCCGGAATCAAGCCGCCTTCCGGCGTCAGGGGAAAAGTAGGGATCGCGAGCCCGGCGTGATTGTGACGCATAGTTGCGGCAATGACGAGCTGCACAAAAATAAGGAAAGTGCTGATGATAGCCAATTTACGTGCTCGATTCGGGAGTTCGCCCGCCTGGGTCCGTTCAATCCAAGGGCGCGAAAGGCCGGCGGCAATTGCGAACAGAATGCAGACAAAGACTTGGGCGAGGATGCCGTGGGGGATGCGGAGAATCTGGCCGAGGGACATGTCGAATCCGGGGATGTGCGTGGCGTCGAGCAGCACGCGCTTCCCGCCGATCAGGCCCTGCACGACGACAACGAAGAGCGCCCACCAACCCAGCCGGCGCAGCCAGGACCGGCTTTCTGACTTCCACAGCCAGACGGCGAGGCCAATGGTGATGAATCCCATGGTGACTCCAGAAAGCCGGTGGGAGTGCTCGGCAAACATCGCGAGATCGGTCAGCCAGCCCTCCGGATTGATCGATCCGTTCGAGAGCGGCCAGTCGGGGAATGCCATGCCAGCACCGATACTGGTCGTGAACGCACCGAGGGTGACGAGCACGAAGACCCAAGCGGCGCCGCTGGCGGCGAACCACGCCAGGGCGGGTTTGTACTGCGCATTGCGTGAAGAGGGAGGGGATGCAGACATGAGCGTAAGGATTGAGGAAAAGAAGCGATGTCGCTACCGGCCGCAAACCCTTTGACAATTCGATAGGGCGGGGAATCCGTTAGGGCATGAATGCTAATGCCCGTCGAGGACTCTTGCAGTTTCTGTGCCTGCTGTCCCCGCTCATGCTCGCCGGCTGCGGGCAGGGTGACACGGGCGCCCCCGCCGCTGGGGGCCCGCCGGCCGCCGCGACGCCTGCCGAGATCCGCCACCCGCTCGTGGGAGCGGTCGTGAAGGTCGACGTCGAGCGCGGGACTCTCCTCGTCGACCATGAGGCCATCGCCGGCTACATGCCGGCCATGGTCATGGAATTCAAGGTCGGCCCGGGCGACTTGGCGAACGCCAAGGCCGGCCAGCGTCTTCGCGGTGAACTGGTGCAGGAAGAGGCCGGCGAATTCCGACTCGAGAAAATCTGGCCGCTGGATACGGCCAGCGATGCGGCCATCGCGTCGGCCGCCAACACGCTTCGCCAGGATACGACCATTCGCGGCAAACGGGCCTATCGTGAGGTAGGCGAGAATCTCCCCGACTTCGCGCTCTATGATCAGTCCGGGTCCGTGGTGTCGCCCGCGCGCTTTCGCGGGAAGCGCATCGTCATCAATTTCATCTACACCCGCTGCCCGATCCTGACAATGTGCCCGGCGGCCACCGAGCGCATGACGTCCGTGCAGCGGCAGGCCAAGGCCGCCGGCGTGACCAATCTGGAGCTCATCTCGATCACGCTCGAACCCGAATTCGACACCCCGGGAGTGCTCAAACAGTACGCCGATGATCGGGGGATCGACACCACCAACTTCTCCTTTCTCACCGGGCCTGAAAGCGCGATCAAGGACCTGCTTCGGCAGTTCGGGGTCATCGCCATGGCCGAGGGGAGCATCCTCCAGCACACGCTCACCACCTTGCTGATCAGCGAAACGGGGCGTATCGTCCACCGTGTCGACGGCAGTAATTGGGATGTGCAGGAGTTCGTCGACAAGCTGTCCCGCTGATCCGCTTCAACCGTTTTATCCCTTCCCATGGCCATCGCCCTTGATCGTCCGCAGAAAATGCAGGCAGTCGCCATCACGGCGGCGGCCCTTGGTCTTTACGTCCTCTTCCGCTTCATCCCGATCGGAACCAATCTGAATCACATCGATTTTCGGGTCACGGGAAGCAATGCGCTGGAGTTCTGCGATCCGTCAAATCCCCAGTTCATTCCCGTGGTGGCCGTGCGCTCGCCGGTGGAGACTCGGCTCGCCTGGGACGTCCTGCCCTCCGTCGGGCGCGAGTCAACGTTTACGCTGAAGCTGGCCACGGCCAACGGAAAGCCGATCGGCGTCCCGGACCTGCTGGTGGCGCACACCCGGCTGCTGCACCTTCTGCTCGTCGATCCTACGCTAAGCGACTACCAGCACCTCCATCCTGAACCGGGCGCCCGCCCCGGCGAATGGGTCTTCAAGCACACCCCGAAGCTTGCCGGTGAGTATCGCGTGTTTGCCGACTTCACGCCGGCGGCGACCGGCCGCGGCCTGTACGCCTCCTCGGCCTTCAACGTGCCCGGTGAGGTGGCCGTCACGGCGCCCAATCGCAGCTGGACAACGGAGCAGGATGGCTATCGCTTCGAACTCACCCCGGATGCACCCATCCGCGCAGGCCAGACCGCGAATCTCTCCTTCACGACGACCCGCCTCGACGGTGGCCCTGTTGCCCTGCAGCCGGTGATGGACGCCTTTGCCCACCTCGTCGCGTTCGACGCGGCGCGCAGCGGCTTCGCGCACCTGCATCCGAACGAGATCGATCTCACCAAGTTGCCCGATCCGGCAGCCCCGCGCCTCACCTTCATGATCACGATCCCTAATCCCGGACTCTACGTCATCTGGGCTCAGTTGAACATCGGTGGTCTCGAGGAGTTTGTCCCTTTCTGGTTCGAGGTCGCGCCGTAGGCGGCGCTCTCCGCCGCCTCGGTGACCGCCGGTGGCGACCGCGGTGCCGAGCGCAGCTCGAAGGCGCTGCGCAGTGATTCAGCCGAAAACCGCCGGCGCAATTAGCGCCGACCGCTCGGCGCGTCTCGCGCCGAACCGCGGCCGCGTAGCGGCCACCGTTCCAGCGGCGAAGCCGCCGCTAGAACTTCATGTGCTTTACCGTGAGCCCCTTGTTGATCAGCTGCTTCAGGGAATCGATGCCGATCTTGAGGTGGTCGTCCACGTAGGTCTCGTCGACCTGGGCGTCACTTTCCATCGTCTTCACGCCCTCGGGGATCATCGGCTGGTCGCTGACCAGCAACAACGCACCGGTCGGCGTCTCGTTGAAGAACCCGGTCATGAAGATGGTGGCCGTCTCCATGTCGATCGCCATCGCGCGAATCTTGCGGAGGTATTTCTTGAACTTTTCGTCGTGCTCCCAGACCCGGCGGTTGGTCGTGTAGACCGTCCCCGTCCAGTAGTCGCGCGCGTGGTCGCGGATCGTGGTGGAAATGGCCTTCTGCAGGGCGAAGGCCGGAAGCGCCGGCACCTCGGGCGGAAAATAGTCGTTGCTGGTGCCCTCGCCGCGGATCGCCGCAATCGGCAGGATCAGATCGCCGATTTCGGCGCGGTGCTTCAGGCCACCGCACTTGCCCAGGAAGAGCACGGCCTTGGGGTCGATCGCGCTAAGCAGGTCCATCACCGTGGCCGCAGTCGCGCTGCCCATGCCGAAGTTGATAATCGAGATCCGGCCGGCGGTGGCGCTGGGCATCGGCTTGTCCTTGCCCATGACCGGCACACGATGCCGCTGCGCGAACAGTTTCACATAGCGCTGGAAGTTGGTGAGGAGGATGTAGTCACCAAACTTGTCGAGCGGCACGCCCGTGTACCGCGGGAGCCAGTTCTCAACGATGTCCTTGCGTGATTTCATGATAAGTCAGTAATCGGTTTGACCAGACTATGCGACGGGAAAGTGGAGCGAGGCGGTTCATCTCTGGTGAGACCCACGAATCACACGAATTTCCACGTGTTCGGATTAGAGACCACGAAATACACGGAACACACGAAAGGATCTGCTCCGCGATCCTGATCCGATTCTCGTGTGTTCCGTGTATCTCGTGGTTCCACTCTGGATCGAATTCGCGCCGATTCGTGTGATTTGCGGGCGGTCATCTCAGGGATTTGGATCGGAGCGGGCCGGCGGACCGCGCTCCCACGCAAGTGGCAATCACTTCAGCTCGGACGCCCTGATCGCGTGTTCCCAGCGCAGCGCGTTGGTCTTGTCGTAGCAGCGGATCGTGAGCACGCGGTCATTGGCCGGACCGCTGAGGGAGAGCCGGGTGTAGTTTTGGTCGACGACCAAGGTGCCGTCGACGCGCAGCGGATCCTGCAGCCGGCCGAGGCGCTCCACATTGCTCGTGCCCGAGGTCAGCGGCGACGAGGTCAGCTCATACACCCATTGCGTGTCGGTGAGTTTCGTCCTGGCCAACTCGGTGAAGTGGACGTCGCCGCTCAAAAAAACCACGCCCGTGATTTTCTGATCCTTGATGAACTGCAGGATCTCCTCCCTCTCGAGGCGGAAATAGTCGAAGGTTTCGCTCATTCCCCCGAAGCTGGTGATGACCTGTCCGCCCGTGACAATGAACGTGAAGGCAGAGTGGCCGAGTTGCTGGACCTGCAGGAGGGACTGCTTCAGCCAGTCGACCTGACGGGCACCGTATTGCGTCTTGTCCGGATGCTTGGCGGCATCGAGCCGGGTATCGTCGCGGTGATAGCGATTGTCCATGAGGATGAAGGCAGCATCGCCCCAGAAAAACTTGCCGTAGACGCCGGGGTTGTCCGGTTCTCCCCACGTGGGATTGCCCCAGTAGGCCCGGAAGGCCTCGAGGGTTGTCGCCTTGAACTCAAAGGACTTGTTCGCGTCGTTCGAACCGTAATCGTGGTCATCCCACGTCGCGTAGTGGTGCATCGCTGCGTAGAGTGGCTGCAGGTCGGCGGTCGCGCGGTCGCGGGCATAGCGGTACCAGATCCCGCTCACCGAGGAAAAATCCGCCTCGCGCAGGTAGGTGTTGTCGCCGCCCCAGAGCATGAAGTCCGCGCCGCTGGCGGCCATGTGGCGGAAGATTTCCGTGCCCTTGCCATAGGGCGTGCCCGGACGATCGTAGGGTGCGTCATTCAGATAGGCGCAGGTGCCAAAGAGGAAGGAGAAATCCGGCGGAGCCTTGCGCCACTCCCACTGGTCGGCCGTGCGGAACGTGAGCGGGTAGGGGAAGGCCAGCGGCTGGCCGTCGACGGAGAGGCGGTATTCGTAGGCAGCGCCCATTTCGAGCAGCCCCGGCCGAAAGTGAACGATCTGCCCACCGCCGGGCGTCGGCGGCGGTGCGTTCACGCCAATTGTCTTTCGCGTGTCGGGTCGTCCGGCGATCCAATACTCGAGCGCCACCACGCTGGCGTCCTTCACCTCCAGCCAGAGAAAGACCTCGCGATGGGCCTGGTAGCCGAGCATCGGTCCCGACACGAGTTGTCCGGCTAAGAGGGCGGGGCCGGTCAGCTGGAGCGCCAGGACGACCAAGAGAGAACGAAAACGCATGACGCCAGGATGCAGAGATTAGGCTGCACGGTGAAGGGAAAACACGCGTGCTCGGGCCGCCGCCAAGCTGGGCCGTGCACGGGGCGACTCGGGGCCGAATTCCGGGCGAATTCGCGTCGTCGGGTAGCCCGGCGGATGATCCCGCGCTCGGCCACGTGAATCAGTCATCACGCCTTGGCTCAGACCCTCTTGACATTCAGACCAGACCAAGTCTGGTCTTGTTGAATGAAGCTGGTGAATATCCAAGCCGCGAAGACGCATCTCTCCCGCTTGGTCGAGGAGGCTGCGGGCGGGACCGAGATCGTTCTCGCCAAGGCCGGAAAGCCGATGGTTCGGCTCGTCCCCTACTCTGCACCGCCCAAGGCACGGACTCCCGGGTTACTGGCCGGGCAGGGCTGGGAAGCAACCGATTGTTGGACGGCTGCAGAGGACCTGCTCGGGAGCTCCCTTGCGGGCCCCCTCTTTCACGGTGCGGTGGAGGAGCCACCAGCGGGTCCGTGGTCGGGAGCCGCGTCGCCATGAGGCTGCTGCTGGATTCGCATGTGATCGTGTGGTGGGCGCTTTACCCCGGGCGCCTGCGGGCGGCCACGCGCGCGGCGATCGTTGCTCCTGCAAACGAAGTCATCATCAGTGCGGCCTCCGTGTGGGAGCTGGGACTCAAGATTTCCCGGCAGAAGCTGTCATTGCCTGACAACTACGCCACAACCCTGCTGGGAGACGGCTTGGTTGAACTCCCGGTTGGAATTGCGCACGCGCAACGGGCCATGAGCCTGCCGCCGCTGCACGGTGATCCCTTCGACCGCCTGCTCATTGCCCAGGCGCTCGTGGAAGGGCTGCTGCTCGTGACGAGCGACCAGGCCATCCAGCGCTACGACGTCCCGACCCTGGAGGCGTAATCTCCCACTGCATGCTCACGCGTGTTTTTGGGTTCTCCGGCTGAGGCAAATTTCGGGGGTGACGAGGTCTGCTGCCCGTGCTCAGCCTGGCCTATCCTGACCGGGATCGTGTAACCCAATAGGTTACACGATCCCGGGGCGCGGGAGTTTCAGGGATGCCGGCGGAGCGAAGGTCGCGCCTGTGGATGCGACTCCAATTCCTGCTCACCTCGCGCAGTCCGATCGGAGTGGAGTAACCCAATAGGTTACTTGATGGCCGCAAAGAGAGTGTGGAATTCTCCCCGAGGCAGGGGCGGCGCGGGCCGCCTTTGCGGTGGTGCGCTTAGACGCCCGCGAGGGCGTTCTGGGTGTTGAGGTGCTCGACCCCGGTGTACTTCTGCGACTGTTCGTCAGCGTGGTAGCTGGAGCGAACCATCGCGCCGCTCTCGACGACACCGATACCGAGCGAGAGGCCGAATTCCTTCCAGCGCACAAATTCCTCCGGCGTGACCCAACGGGCGATCTTCCAATGCTGCGGCGTCGGCTGCAGGTACTGGCCGATCGTCAGGATATCGGTCTTGTCGGAGGCGATGTCGCGCAGAGTCTGCTCGATCTCTGCCTGCTCCTCCCCAAGGCCGAGCATGATGCCGGTCTTGGTGGTGAACCCGCGGCCTTTGGCGTGCCGCAGCACGCTGCGCGAGCGGTCGTAGCGGGCCTGCACGCGCACGGGCTTCTGCAGGCGCTCCACGGTCTCGAGGTTGTGATTGTAGATGTCGGGCTTCGCATCGAGCACCGCATCCAGGTGCTCGAAGTTCCCCTTGAAATCCGGGACCAGCACCTCGATCGCGGTCGTCGGGTTGCGGTGGCGGACGGCGCGGATCGTCGCGGCCCAGACGCTGGCGCCGCCATCCTTCAGTTCGTCGCGGGCCACGCTCGTGATGACGCA
>CAMAXB010000017.1 GCA_945862035.1 Opitutus sp. GAS368 | reverse complement strand
CGTTGACCGTACCCCCGTCATCCCCCTCCGCGTACCGCATCCCTCGCTTTTCCCCCATGCCCTTCATCCCCGCGGATCAGATCAAGGAACGTTACGATGTCATCGTGGTTGGATCCGGCGCAGCCGGTGGCCAGACTGCCTATACCCTCACCATGGAGGGAGCCAAGGTCCTCATGCTCGAGGCCGGGCGGAACTACGACCCGGTCAACGAGACCCCGATGTTCCAGACGCATGCCCAGGCCCCACTGCGGGGTGCGAGCACGCCGGACAAACCATTTGGCTTCTACGACTCGACCATCGACGGGGGCTGGCAGGTGCCGGGTGAACCCTACACGAGCGCCTCGTCCGAGCCTGGCCGACAGTTCGAATGGTGGCGCGCCCGCATGATGGGTGGGCGGACCAATCACTGGGGGCGCATCTCCCTGCGCAACGGCGAATACGATTTCAAGCCCCGCACCCGCGACGGCCTGGGGTTCGACTGGCCGCTGGGCTATGACGACGTGGCGCCGTACTACGACAAGGTCGAGATGCTGATCGGCGTGTTCGGCAGCAATCATGGTCTTGAGAACACTCCGGATTCACCGGAGGGCTGCCTGCAGCCGCCGCCGCTCGCCCGCGCCGGGGAGCAGCTCGCCAAGCAGCGGGCGGCCAAACTCGGCCTGCCGGTCATCCCGATCCACCGCGCCGTCCTTACCCAGCGCCAGGATCCGAACGTCCTGCCGGCCAAGATCCACCCGAACAACCCGCGCGCCCAGCGCATCCTCGCCGCGTCCATGTCGGAGCGCGCCGCGTGCTTCTGGGCGACCCCCTGCGGCCGGGGTTGCGCGATCCGCGCCACCTACCAGTCCACCACGGTCCACCTGCCCCCGGCCCTCGCTACGGGCAATCTCGACATCGTGTCCAACGCGATGGCCCGCGAGGTCCTCATGGACGACGCCGGCAAGGCGACCGGGATCCTCTTCATCGACAAGACGACGGGCCAGGAGCGCCGGGCCTATGCGCGCGTGATCACACTCGCCGCCAGCTCCGCCGAGTCGGTTCGCATTCTCCTCAACTCCAAATCCGCCCGCTACCCGAATGGCCTCGCGAATAGCAGCGGGCTCGTTGGCAAGTACATCCTCGATACCGTCGGCGCGCGGCTCGGCGGCCAGATCCCCCTGCTGGAAAATCTCCCGCCGCACAACGAGGACGGCGCGGGTGGCGGCCACGTCTATGTTCCGTGGTGGCTCTACAAGGAACAGCACGCGGGCAAACTCGATTTCGCGCGCGGCTACCATATCGAATTCGTCAGCGGGCGGGGCATGCCCTCCGCCACCTCCTTCAACGGCCTTGAGTCGGTCACGGGTGGCAGCTACGGACGCAAGTTCCGTGAGGACGCCCGCCGCTACTATGGCTCCTTTCTCAGCTTCGCCGGCCGCGGCGAGATGATTCCCAACGAGGACTGCTTCTGCGATCTCGATCCGGTCGTGAAGGACAAGTGGGGCATCCCGGTCCTGCGCTTTCACTGGAAGTGGTCGGACCAAGAGACCCGTCAGGCCGCGCACATGCAGAAGACCTTCGCCGAGCTCATCACCGAGATGGGCGGCCGCGTGACCACGCCGCCCGCGGCCAATGGCGCGCTCGCGATCGAGCCCGGCGGCAAGATCATCCACGAGGTCGGCGGTACCATCATGGGCACCCACGCGCGCAACTCGGTGACCAACCAGTGGTGCCAGACCTGGGACGTTAAGAATCTCTTTGTGACCGACGGCGGCCCGTTCTGCTCCAATGCCGACAAGAATCCCACCCTCACCATGATGGCGCTGGCTTGGCGCGCGAGCGACTACCTCCTCGAGGAGATGAAGAAAGGAAACATCTGACCATGAGCACCCCCCTTCCTCCGCGCATCGACCGTCGCACCGCCCTGAAATGGGTGCTCACGGCCGCCGCATCCACCGCCCTGATCGAGCGCGGTTTGCCCTCCGCCCTCGCCGCCACGCCGGCCACCGGCGCCGCGATCACGCCCGTTTCCGCCAATGGCTACGGCACCGATCCCGACCTAGTCCGCGATTACAAGCCGGGCGATGTCTGGCCGCTCACCCTGACCGATGAGCAGCGCCGTACGGCCGCCGCCCTGTGCGAGCTGATCCTCCCGGCCGAGGGCAGCAGCCCCGGCGCGGCCGCCGCCGGCGTCCATGACTTCATCGACGAGTGGATCAGCGCGCCATACCCCACCCAGCGCGCCGACCGCATTGCGATCCTCGCGGGATTTGCCTGGCTCGAGACCGAGGCCCAGCGGCGGTTCAACCGGCGCTTCCCTGACCTGAGCACGGATCAGATGAGCGCCATCGCGGACGAGATCTGCTTCGAGCCTCGCGCCCGGCCCGAGCACAAGGAGGCCGCCCGCTTCTTTGCCACCTACCGCAACCTCACCGCCGGCGGCTACTTCTCAACCCCGGCGGGCATGACCGAGGTGGGCTATGTGGGGAACATGCCCCTGGTGACTTTTGACGGGCCGCCGCCTGAAGTTCTACGCAAGCTTGGGCTCGCCTAGTTGGGCCGGCTGGAGCATCGCGATCAGATCGGGGTCGCCGACAGGACCCATCTGCTTAGCGATGAAGGGTGGTGTTGCTTGGCCAAGGTGATGGACCTGTGCACACGGCAGGTCGTCAGCTGGAGTGTCGGCACCCACAACGACGCCGCGCTGGTCTGCACCGCACTGGAAAACGCGGCCCTGACCCGCAGCGAGGTCGGGGCGAGGTCGTCCATCACAGCCCCCGGGCAGTCTCTACGCTCCAGATCGCGACCAGCGCCTGCGGGCCCGGTTCAGGATGCACCTGAGCATGAGCGGCAAGGGCAGTGGCGACAACAACGCGGCCAGGGAATCTCTCTTCGGCCGCGACAAAACCACGGCGGCGCGCGACCACGTCTTGACCAACGAGGCCCAGGTCCGAGCCAACCTCTTCGATTACCTCGAGGTCTTCTCCAACCCACACCGACAACACGCCTCCCCCGGCGACCGAAGCCCGATGCAGGCCGAGGCAAAACCTTTCCCCCGCCCCCGTGGGGGAAAACGGAGAAGTCTGGGGTTCCTCCCGAAACTAAACCCATGAACCGCCCAGCAAGACACGGCCGTACCCGCCAAACTTAAGCCCGTTCAAAACGTGGAGCGGACATCCAAATTAAACGAAAAAAACTCGCGCGGGGTAACGGCCTCGTAAGTGCGCGAGGTTCGCGAGTGAAAGACCAGACCGTCCGGCGATCGAAGTTGAAAAATCCAGGTTCCCGTCAGTAATACTCCCCACCATGAACCTCCTTGCGAATGGCCTCCACCGCGCCTGCCTTCGGCGCCAGAGCACGGGCCGGCTCAAACCCATGCCCCCACCTCTGCGAGTTTTCGTTATCCTCTGCGTCTTGCTCGCAGGCCCAGTCGCGGGGCAGAGCTTGCCCCCGGGGGTGATCATCGACCGCAGCCCGGACTTCGAGCGCGTTTACGTTGCCTGTCCCAGCATCGCGATTCTCCCGGATGGATCCTACGTCGCCAGCCACTCGTGGTTCGGACCCGGCACGACCAATGACACCACCGAAGTTTTTGCGTCATCCGATCGCGGCCACACGTGGACGCATCTCTCGAAGGTCGTCGGGCAGTGGTGGTCCACGCTGTTTGTGCACCGCGGTCAACTCTACCTCCTCGGCGTCGACCGTGAGTACGGCCATGTTGTGATCCGACGATCGGTCGACGGCGGCCGGACCTGGACCACTCCGCAGGACGCCCAAACTGGCCGGTTGAGCGAGAAGCCCGGCTACCACGGCGCACCGATGCCGGTGCTCACGCATGGCGGCCGGCTCTGGCGGGCCTTTGAACTCTCCGGCGGCCTGGCGAGCGACCTGGCCGCCGAAGTCGCCCGCCACCCTGCCGGGGGCGGCTACAACACGGGCGTTTGGGGCGATCTCTACATCCGCCCCCGACTCCAGTGGGCGTCGCTGGTGCTGTCCGTGCCGGAGGACGCCGATCTTCTGCAGGCCAGCCAGTGGCGCCACAGCGAGCCGCTCTTTCACCCCGAATCCGAGTCCCAGTGGATCGAGGGTAACGTGCTCGCCGCGCCCGACGGCCGACTCGTGAATATTCTCCGCACCAACCCGCGCACTGAGACGGGTTCACCAACTCGTACCAGCACGGTGGTTACGATTGTCGACGTCAGCCCCGACGGTAGCCGTCAGAGCTGGCAGCCGGCGACGGCGGTGGCGGCGTTCCCCGGCGGCGGCTCGAAGTTCACCGTGCGCTATGATGAGCGGAGCCGGCGCTACTGGAGCCTGCCCAATCTCCAACGGGACCCGGCCGCCTACCGCAGCCAGGTCGCGCTCGCCTCCTCCGCAGATCTGCGCGATTGGCGGGTGGACGCGGTCGTCCTTGAGCACCCGGAGCCCCGCCACCACGCCTGGCAGTATCTTGACTGGCAGTTCGATGGCGAGGATCTGATCGCCGTGAGCCGTACGGCTTGGGAGGGCTCCAAGGCGGCGCACGACGCAAACTACTTCACCTTCCACCGCGTCGCCGGCTTTCGGACAAACCCCGCCCAGATCCGATCCCCCTAAAAATCGGGTTGCCGATCAGTCATCTCCCAGGCCCCCATGACATCCCGGCCCCGCTTTGTGCTGGGCGTGCTGGTGTTGGCGATCGCGCCCGCCCTGTCCGCCCAGCCTTCCCCGACCGCCGCCCCTGCGGCCACTCCCTACGCTGCCAAGCAGGCCGACCGACCGACGCCGGTGGAAGGCGACGAGCCCGGCTTCTTGCCCATCTTCGAGGGCGATCGCGTCATCCTCCTGGGCGACGCCTTTGTCGAGGGCGAGCAGTACCAGGGATGGATCGAGGTCATGCTGACTTCGCGCTTTCCGGATCGGAACGTGACCTTCCGCAATCTCGGCTGGAGTGGTGACACCCCCGTGGGTGACTCCCGCTTTGGTCTGAGTCTCCTTCAGGCCGGCCGCGAGCCCACCGACGAGGGTTGGAAGCAACTGGTCAAGCAACTCACGGAGGCCCGCCCGACCGTGGCCTTCATCGGCTATGGCATGGCGAGTTCCTTCGACGGGGCTGCGGGCCTCGCGAAATTCCGCGCCGACTATGCCAAGCTGCTTGAGACACTGGAGTCCGTGGCTCCGGGCGTCCGCCTCGTCCTCGTCGGACCGATTCGTCACGAGAACCTCGGTGCGCCTTGGCGCGATCCGTCCACGCGCAACCAGGAGATCGCGCTCTACTCCAATGCCGTCCGCGACATCGCCGCGGCGCGCGGCGTGCCTTTCCTCTCCCTCTTTGATCGCCTGCAGGATCCGCTCCCGGGCGCGGCGCCGCTCACCCAGAATGGCATCCGCCTCAACGCTGAGGGCTACCGCGCGGTCGCGCAGATCCTCGAGGACCAGCTCTTCGGCTCCGCCGGCGCATGGCGCGAAAATCCCCGCGCGGAAAACCTCCGCCAGTCCATCCTGCGCAAGAACGAATGGTTCTTCCACCGCTCCCGCCCGGCCAACATGGCCTATATTTTCGGTTTCCGGAATCGCGAGCAGGGCCGCAATGCCGCCGAGGTGATCCAGTTCGACAACTACATCGCCCAGGAAGAACAGCGCATCGCGCAACTCCGCGGCCTGCAGGCGGTGAATGTGCCCGAGATCCCGCGCCGCATCGGCAACATCAGCGCGCCGCTCACGCCCCAGGCCCATCCATCCTTCGTCGTGGCCGACGATCTCGAGGTCACGCTCTGGGCCGAGAACCCGATGCTCGACAAGCCCATCCAGATGAACTGGGACACCCAGGGACGCCTGCTGGTGTCGACCTCCGCGGTCTACCCACAGATCGAGCCAGGCCAGGCTCCGACCGACAAGATCGTGATCCTCGAGGACACCGACGCCGACGGTAAGGCCGACAAGTCCACCGTCTTCGCCGATGGCCTGCTGATCCCGACCGGGGTGGAGTGGGGCGACGGCGGCGCGTACGTCACGCAGAGCACCGACCTCCTGCACTTCCGCGACACGGACGGCGATGGCAAGGCCGACGTGCGCGAGGCGATCATGAGCGGCTTTGGCACCGAGGATACCCATCACAATCTGCACAGTCCGCGCTTCGGCCCCGACGGACGCCTGTACCTCATGCAGTCGGTCTACACCCGCACGGATGCCGAGACTCCTTTTGGCGTCGTCCGCCTCAAGGCGGGCGGCATCTTCCGCTTCGACCCGCGTGACCAGCGCATGGAGATTCTCTTCCGCGGCTGGGTCAACGCGTGGGGCCACCAGTTCGACGCCTACGGCCAGTCCTTCGTGACCGATGGCGCCGGCAGCCGCGGCATCAATTGGGGCGTGCCCGGCGCGACCTACTTCACCCTCGCGCCCGCCGCCCGCACGCTGCAGAGCGTGAGCCCGGGCGACCATCCGAAGTTCTCCGGCATCGAGGTGATCCGCAGCGCGCACTTCCCGGCCGACTGGCAAGGAACCGTCGTGACGAATGATTTCCGCGCGCACCGCGTGGTCCGCTTCAAGCTCACCGACCAGGGCGCGGGCTACGTGACGCAGGCCATGCCCGATCTGATCCGCACGACCGATCCGACCTTCCGCCCGGTGGACATCAAGCTCGGGCCGGACGGGGCCCTCTACGTCGCCGACTGGAGCAACCCGATCATCCAGCACGGCGAGGTCGACTTCCGCGATCCCCGCCGCGACAAGGCGCACGGCCGCATCTGGCGCATTTCCGCCAAGGGCCGGGCTCCGTTGCCCAAGGTCAACTTCACCACGCTCTCGACCGGCGCACTGCTGGATCTCCTCCTCTCGCCCAACACCTACGACCAGGAACGCGCCCGGCGCGTGTTGGTCGAGCGAGGATCACCGGCGGTGCTCGCCGAGCTGAACGCCTGGACCGACCGCAACGCGAGCGACGAGGCCCGCCTGCAGGCCATGTGGATGTACCAGGGCTTCAACCAGCCGCGGACCTCGGTCTTCGACCAACTGTTCGCTTCGCCGAAGCACGAGATTCGCTCGGCGGCGATGCGCGCGTTTCCGGTCGACGGCGGCTCGCTCCCGCTGCTCGAGCGCATGGTGCGTGACGCCCATCCCCGGGTGCAGCTCGAGGCCGTTCGCGCCCTCGGCAAGGTCTCGTCCGCCCGCGCGGCCGAGCTCGCTCTCGCGGTGGCGGAGCAGACGATGGATCCGTTTCTCGATTACGCCCTCTGGCTGACGATCAATGAGCTCGCGGATCCGTGGGTCGCGGCGGTCAAGTCCGGCGCATGGCGCGTCGACGGACGGGAGAAGCAGCTCGAGTTTGCCCTCAAGGCGATCGACGCCCGCCGCGCAAATGAACTGTTGGGCCAGCTGCTGGCCGGTCGTACGATTGCGCGTGATGGCTCGGGCCCGTGGATCGACCTGATCGGTACCGCTGGCGGTCCGGCGGAATTGCGCCTGCTGCTCAACCAAGTGCTTGCTGGCGGTTTTGAGCCGCCGGCGGCCCAGCGTGCGTTGACATCGCTCAGCGAGGCGGCACGCCTGCGCAAGGTTCTGCCCGAGGGCGAACTGGCCTCGATTCAACCCCTGCTGACCCATTCGGCGGAGGCGGTTCGGACGGCTGCGATCACGCTGGCGGGCACCTGGAAGCTGACCGCGTTTGTCCCGGCGCTCGTCGACGCGGCGGGCCAGGCGGCTTCGACTGCGACGGAACGCACCGCCGCGCTCAACGCGTTGCGCGAGATCGGCGGCGCCGAGGTGGCGGGCCGACTCAAGTCCCTCGTTGCCACGGCGAGCGCGACCGAGGTTCGCCGCGAGGCGGCCGTGGCCCTGGCCCGGGTCGATCTTGATGGCTCGCTGACCGAGATCGTGGGTGTGCTCAAGACGCTGGCCGACGATCCCGAGGCTCCGGCCTTCTGGCGCTCGCTGCTCGGCGTCCGGGGTGCCGGCGACAAGCTGGCCACGGCGCTGCCTGGTGCGGACCTGCCGGTGGCGGTGGCGCGCGCGGGTCTGCGTCCGGCCCGGGAGGGCAATGTCAGCCAGCCCCTCCTGCGCGAGCTGATGTCGCTGGCGGGCGTCGCCCTGCCGACCGAGCCGCTGTCCGCGGCCGAACTGCAGGAAATCGCCCGCGTGGCGCTTGCGACTGGTGATGCGGCCCGCGGCGAGAAGCTGTACCGGCAGACCGATCTGGCCTGCGTCTCCTGTCACGCCATCGGCGGAGCGGGCGGGCGCCTCGGGCCCGACATGACCAGCATCGGGGCCAGCGCGCCGCCGGATTACCTGGTCGAGTCGATCCTCTATCCCAACGCCAAGACCAAGGAAGGTTACCACTCCGTCCTCCTCGCAACCAATGACGGTCAGCAGTTGACCGGCATGGTGACCCGCGAGGACGACAATGAGATCGTGCTGCGCACGGTCACGGATGACGTGATCTCGGTGCCGAAGCGCAATGTCGCGACACGCACCGCCTTCGGTTCTCTCATGCCCGCCGGTCTGATCGACACGCTGCTACCGGAAGAGCGCAACGACCTGATCGCCTTCCTCGCCCAGCTCGGAAAGCCGGGCGAGTACGACGCCTCACAGGGTGGGGTGGCGCGCTTCTGGCGGGTCTACACCGTGACGAGCGGCAACGAGCCGATCGGCGTGAACCGGGTCGTCGCGGGTGACTTCTCGCTCACGGACTGGGTGCCGTCGTACACGCAGGTGAATGGGCAGCTGCCCCGGGAGGACATCGTGGCTGCGGTCCTGTCGACCCTGCCTCCGCCGAATCCCGGTATCCCGAGCAACTCCCGCCAGCCACCCAGTACCTCGCGCGGGCTCTATACCGCGGTCGTCTACGACGCGCTGCGGGACGGTCAGGTAACCTTCGCGCTTGAGGGCGACGCCAGAGCGGCATGGATGAATGGGACTCCTCTTGTGGTGGGTGCGTCGTTCCGCGCATCGGTGAGGACCGGCCGCAACACCCTGGTGCTCCAACTGCCTGACATCTCGGTCGCCACGGGCCTCCGGCTGCGAGCCACCGAAGGTTCGTTCGCGAATCAGGAGTAACGCGGCGTCGGTGGAGCTGGCCTCGCTGAGGCCGGGGAGTGCGATCATCGATTGCCCCGACCGGCCTCAGCGAGGCCAGCCACACCGGATCGATCAGGTAGAGCGTGTGGCCCTCAACGCGCGGGATTATCCGTGACTGAAGCGAACTTACCCCAACGAGTCTGACCGACGCCGATTCTCGGAAATTCGCGTAGGTTCGGGTAGATTCGCGTGTGCACGGCTTGGGTTTCTGGTGACCACAGGAAAGCGTGGGGCGGTTGATTAGATGCAAATAGAATGCAAGAAAGACTTGACCTATGGGTATCCCTCCCGCAGCAAGGAGGTCCCCTATGCAAGACACCACCCGAACTCCCGCCGGGTCTGTCGGGTCAGTCCGGAGGGCGGTTGCGACCGCGCTGGGACTGGCCCTTGCCGTGGGGCTTCTTTCGATCAGGGGTCACGCCCAGATTCAGGTTCCGCTTCCGCAGATTCTGGCCGAAGCGGAGCAAGCCATCACGGCGAAGCGCCCCGGCGATGCCGCGCCCCTGCTTGATCTGGTGCTGAACCGGGTGGCCGGTGGTGAAGCGCTGCCGGGTGGACTCACGTTGGAGCGGGTCCGCCTCGCCGCGGCGACGGTGCACTTTCAGAGCGCCGACTATGCCCGGGCGCAGGCCGTGGCGGCAGAACTGGTGGCGTCGGGCGGGCCGTCGGGCGTGATCGGCGAAGGACGGATGATTCAGGGGCTAGCCCTCGCTTTGCAGGAGAAGTTTACCGAGGCTGTGCCGGTTTTTGGTGCGCTCGAGGATTCTCCCAGCCACCGGGACCGGGCTCTTCTCTACCGCGCGTTGGCGGCGCGTCAGGCAGGGCAGACCGATGTGGCGATCGAGGCCTATGAGCGCCTGCTCGCATCGGCCCCGCGCGATGCGGAGTGGGCCGACTCGGCGCTCGTCCTCGTCTCCCTGCTGCTTGAAAAGAAAAGCCACGAACAGGCCGCTCGGGGCCTCGCGCTCCTTCAGGGACAGCGCGAGCTGGTCGACAACGTGGCCGGGTTGAACACGCTCAGCCTACAGTTGGGCGATGCCCTGCTGGGCGACGGTGATGCGGAGGGCGCGATCGCGGCGTACCGGCAGGCGGTGCCGCGGGTGGAGCTCCAGCGCGACCAATCGGCGCGCAGCGCGCGCCTCGCTGCGCAGATCGAGCGGGCGCGGGCGATCGCGCGCGGACCGGTAGCCGAGCTGGATGCTTACCGGCGCTTGGTAGGGCGACAGGAGCGGGCGCAGGCCGCGCTCAAGGAAATCGACGGGCTGCCCGGCTACGATGCCGCGCTCTACCTCCGCCTTGGCCGTGCGTTTCAGGAGCGAGGGGGCGCGTGGGAGGCGGCGATCGCCTTTGGCGAAGTGCTGGCGGCGCCGGGTGACGCGGCTGAGCGACCCGCGGCCCACGCCGGGCTCGTCCGAGCGTTCGCGGACGCGGGGCGCTGGGCGAAAGCGGGCGACGCCCTGGATCGTTTCGCGGCTGAAGCGCCCGGGGATCCGCTCGGAGCCCCGGCCCTTTACGGCGCCGCCGTCGCAGCTCAGGCCCAGGGTGCGCAGTCGCCGCTGCTCGCGCTGCTGGCGCGCGCTGACTCCATGGCGGCGGGTTCCGATTACCGCGAGCCGCTGCTGGTGCTGCACGCCCAGGCCCTGCTCGCGGCCGGACGCCATGAGGAGGCGCGCGTTCGCATGGAGATTTACCAGAAGGATTACCCGCGCGGCCGCTTCGAGGAGGAAGCGATCTATCTGCACGCGATGGCGGGCCTGCTGCTCGGCCGCCAGCAGCAGGCGGTCAAAGAAATCGGCTCCTACTTGAAAAAGTGGCCCTCGGGGCGCTTTGCCGCCGATGCCGGTTACCGCCTCGCCGCCGCGCACTACGCCATGGAGGACTACCCGATGGCGATCCGTCTCTGCGCGGCATGGCTCAACGAACAAGAGACGGACCACCCCCAGCGCGGGGAGGTGCTCGCCTTGCAGGGCGACGCCTGGGCGGGCGAGGGTCAGGTCGAAAAGGCGATCACGAGCTATCAGCGGGCGCTGGAAACCCCACTGCCGGATGAGTTGCTCGGCTATGTGCTGGATGAGCTGACCCGCCACCATCAGGCCCGGCGTGAGTTCGCCGAGGCCGCGGCAATGTGGGAGGCCTTTGCACGTGAACGCCCCGACCATTCCTTTGTGATCAATGCGGCCTACTGGATCGGTCGCATCCGGGTACGCGAGGGCCGCCCCGAGGAGGGCATCGCCCGCGTCGCGGAGATCGCGACGCGCTATCTCAGCGATCCCGCGAGGGACGGGGTCGAACGACTCCTGTTGGAACTCGCCGGGATGCTCGCGCGCCCCGCGGCGCCCCTGGCGCGAGGGTCCGAGGCGGCTTCGCCTTCCACCGATTCCCTCGCGTCGCGGATCGAGGCGCTGTTCCCGTCCGTGTTGTCGTCCCCGGCGTCGTCCGCCGCGCAGGCCCGCGTGGTATTTCTGCAGGCTGAAGTGGCGGCCTTGCGGAACGCGACCGAAGAGCGGTCCGCGCTCATGGTTCGACTGGCCGAAGAGTTCCCACGCGAGGCGCTGCCGCCGGGCATTCTCGGTCGCCTGGGCGACCACTTGCTGGCCGCGGGTCGGCGCGAGGAGGCGAGGGCCTGTTATGATCGGATCGTCGCCGCCTACCCCCGATCGATCTTTGCTGATTTCGGCTACGCCGGCCTGGGCGAGGTCGCGCTGGCCGGCGGGCGTGCCGAGGAAGCGTTGGCCCGCTTTGGTGACGCCATCGATCGTGCGGGCGCGCGCTTCAAGCTGCGGGAGGCGACGCTCGGCCGCGCCCGCTCGCTTCTCGTGCTGGATCGCCTCGATGCCGCGCAGGAACTCTTCGAACAGATTGCGGCCAACCGGGAGTGGCGCGGGGAGGCGACGGCGGAAAGCGTGTGGTCGCTGGGCGAGATCCTCGTCCGCCGGGGCGGGCCTGAAAATCTTGCGCAGGCGCAGGCCCACTTCCAACGCGTCTACCTCAGCTACCGAAAATTCACCCCGTGGGTGGCCCGCGCTTATCTCCGCAGCGCCGAGACCTTCGCCGAACTGGGCCGTCAACCCGAGGCGGTGGCGACCCTGCGGGAAATGCTCCGCGACGAACGCCTCGCCATGAGCGTTGAAGCGGCGGCGGCGCACCAACGCCTGGCCGAGTGGGATACCGCCGCGACGGGAGGACAGGGCGAATGAAGGCCGCGCTCTTTATGATGCTTATCCTGCTGCTGCCAAACGGGGGCCGGGCCCAACAGTACCACCTGCGCGACGGCCACGTGCTGGACGCCATCGACGTGGCGGTGCGTGGTGTCTCCCTGGTCGAGGCAGTCGACGCCGTCAGTGCGGACGCCGTGGTGGAGCGTAACTATCCGATTTCCGACGTGGTGCGGCTCGACTGGCCCGAACCAGACGCCTTCGAGGCCGCCCGCTCAGCGCTGGCGAGGGGAGCAGGCCGCGAGGCGGTTGTGATGCTGGAGCCGGTGCGGGCGGAATTCGTCCTTTTCGCCAAACTCCCGGGGTCCTGGTGGACTGCCGCTTCGCTCCTGCGCCTGCGGGGCCTCATGCTTGCCGGCGCGGCAGATCAAGCCGAGGCCGCGGCGCGCGAGTTGATTGCCACAGCGATCGACCCCGAGGCCGTCGGTCTGGCCCGTCTTGGATTGGCCGAACTCCAGCTTGCGGCAGGTCAGGGCGAAATTGCGGCGGCGATGGTCGAGGCTATTCTCAAGGAGGACGTCCCGGCGGGAGTTCGCGCCCGGTCCTGGCTGCTCCGGGGAGAGCGGGCGCTGCAGCAGGGCGATGCGGAGGCGGCACTTGAGGCGTTTCTGCGCATCCCGGTACTGCATGCGAGCCGGGAAGGTCTCCTCGCTCCGGCGCTGGAGGGCAGCCGTCGCGCCTACCTGCTCTGGGACGACCCGGCCCGCGCTGATCGCGCCGCCGAGGAGCTGCGCCGTACGTTCCCGGACTCGCCGGAGGCAGCTCGGCTCGCCGCCCGCCCAAACGATCTTCCATCACCGTTATGAACTCCTTCGCGCTTCCCCGACTGATTTCGCTGCTACTGGTCTGTCTCACCGTACCGACGTTGCTCTTCGCGGCGGAAACAGCCGCCCCCGTCGTCGTGCAGCAAACGCTGCTCCAGAAGCTGAACATGCCGACGATCTACATTCTCGTCGCATGCAGCATGCTGATCGTGTGGCTGGTGACCGATGGCTACGCGCGGACCGCCGAGAAGCAGGTGATGCCGATTCCTGCGCTGGAGGCGCTTCGGACCCTGTTCCGAGCTGGAGACTATCACGGGACCTTCGAGTACTGCCGGGCAAATCCGGGACTGCTGACGAACGTGGTCGGGGCGGGGCTGCGGCATGCCTCCGAGGGCAAGACCGCGACCGAGGACGCTGTGATCACGGCGGTCATGGGCGAGAACGCCCGCTTCCAAAACAAGATCGCCTACCTTTCGGTGATCGGGGTCATCGCGCCGATGATTGGTCTGGTCGGAACGGTGCTGGGGATGATTGAAGCCTTTGCCGCGATGGGCCAGGCGGGTGCAGCTGATCCCTCGAAACTGTCGGGCGCGATTGGCAAGGTCCTCTATGCCACTGCTGGTGGGCTGGTGGTCGCGATTCCAGCCTTCGTTTTCTATTACCTGCTCCGGAACCGGACCGCCCAGGCCGTCCATCACCTGCAGGAAACTGTGGCTGAACTCTTCCGCCGATTTCCCTACGAGGACCTGGCCGCCGTCGAGTTTGCCGGCGTGCAACCGTGCGCCGCGCGGCCGAAGTGGCTCCAGCCCGCAGCACCTGAGGGCTCCGCTGTAGCCGGGGTCACTGACCCCGGTGGCCGCGTCATTCGCCCTGAAACCTCGGACCAAGCCTCGGCGACTCCCACCACAACAATTCCGGTTGCGTCCTAGCCAACCCCAACCAAGGAGGCTGTCGTGGCAGGAAACGCGGGCGGAGCGGAGGGCGATCCGGAGTTTCAGATCGCCCCGTTGATTGATGTGCTGCTCGTGCTGCTCATCTTCTTCATGAGCATCGCGTCAACCGCGGTGACGCGTTATGATCCGACGATCGAACTGCCGGCGGCCCCCGACGCGGCCGCCAAGGAAGATTCAGAGGGCGAACTCGTCTTCAATATCGCCTGGCGTGCCGGGGAGCAAAGAGCGGTCACGACCTTCGAGGAGCAGATCGTCGAACCCGCCTCGATGATCCCGATCCTCGCAGCGCGCCGACAGAGCCGGGCCGACCTGCGCGTGCTGATTCGCTGCGACGGCGCCACGCCGGTGCGTCATGTGGCCGCAGTGGTCGAGCTCGCCGCGCAGGCCGGGATCATCGATGTGACCTTCGCGACGGTAATCCGTCCCTCAACTTAACGGCGAGGAACCGAAAAGTGCAGGCTAACCACGGATGGACACGGATAAACACGGATAAGGAATCTGGGACACGTTGCGTCTGTCGATCGCTCCTGCGGCATGGAATCCGTGTCTATCCGTGTCCATCCGTGGTTAAATTCTCTGAAGTTCGATTTTGTCGACGATTTGTTTCATGAGACGACCTGCATACGCCGCGAATCCCGATCTCGGGTTTCAGATCGCGCCTTTGATCGACGTGGTCTTTGTGATCCTCGTTTTCTTCATGGCCCTCGCGGCGCAGATTCGGATCGAGCGGATCCTGCAGACCAAACTTCCCGGCGTCGCGATCGCGGAGGGCCCGGTGGAGTTTGTGGACGAGCAGTGGCTTTCGATTGATGAAAGCGGAAACGTCCTGCTCAACGATGAGCCGTACGACTCGGCGCTCGATCCGTCGCTGCCGCGGTTGACGGCGACCCTGATGCGGCTGAAGGAGTCGAGCGACGCCGCCAAAAGCAAGGTCGTGGTCACCTTGATGAGCCATCCGGATTCGCGCTACGAGCGCACGATTGATGTGCTCAATGCGCTCTCGGTGGCGGGGATCACCGCGGTGACGTTCACGACAACATCCGAACCTGAACTCTGATCATGGAGACAGTCCGACCCAGTCTCTACCGCCGACTCACGGGCAGCATGCCTGTGCTGGTGAGCGTGGGTCTGCATGCCATCCTGATCGCGGCCGCGGCGGTGCTGGTCGTTTCGGAGACCATCGTGGGGAAGAAGAAACGATTCGAGGCACCTCCGCCCGCTGACACGGCCCCGCGCAAGCAGGTTGAACACCGCCTCCAGGTGGCGCGAAAGGGAGGGGCGACCAGTTCATCTCCGGCCGCAAGCGCTCGCATCCTCACGACCGCGTCCGGCGCCCTTGCGCTGCCCCCGATGCCCGCGCTGGCCACGCCGGGAGCGTCCGGACTGGGCGGATTTGGTGGCTTTGGGGCGGGACTTGGACTGGGGGCGGGCGGAGGTGGGCTCGGGACGAGTCTGGGCAGCGCCAATCTCGGCGGGCGCGGATTCATGAGCCTCAGCTTTCTCGGACTATCGAACGTGCGCGCGCAGAAGGTGGTGTTCGTTGTCGATGTTGGTCGCAGCCTGATGGACATCCGCAAGGGCGGCTTTCAGGCATTCGGGATCATTCGGACGGAAATCATGAAGTTGATCGGAAATCTCCCGCCGTCATCCGAGTTTGGCGTTGTGCTCTTCGACGGGATGAAGCTCAACCCGTATGCCGACCGCCTCCAGTTGGCCACGGTGAAGAACAAGACCACCTTCTTTGATTGGATGGGACCGATCAACACGAAGCTGGATGCGCTGGGGATCGCCTACACCGGCGGCGGCACGGCTTGGACGGCGGTTGCACCCGAGGGATCCGCGATTGATCCGGGCTACAGCCCAAGCCCGTGGGTGCAGGCGGTCCATGCCGGGCTGCAGCTGAAACCCGATACGGTTTTTGTGATCACCGGTGCTGCGGGCTACGGCAGCAAGCGAATGGGTGAGGGAGAATTGCAGGGGCGTCGTCGTTCGCGCGAGCAGGACCTCGAGGCTCTCCGGCGGGAGGGGCTCGACCTCAAGGAGGTCACGAAGGCCCGACTCGCCGCGCTGGCCAAGGCGCGAAAGGAACTGGAGGCCATCAATCGTCGTCTGATCGCAGAAAGGCGGGATCCCTTTATCGTGACCGAGACGCGGCGCATCCTAGACGCCGACTTCCAGGCTGCGCTGGCGCGGGCCGGCGTGGCGATCACGATGGATCTCACCGGTTGGAGCGACCGCGCCGGAAAGCCGGTGTGGGTGGATCCTGACGCCCGCCTTTCCGAAGTTGAACCGGCGGCCCTGAACGATGCGCAGGCCTTCGTCGGCGCGCTCGCCAACACGTTTACCCGTGACCGGCTGGCGTTGAACCTCTTTCTCTTCGCCGGACCCGACGACCGCCCGCAGGCCGCGATGGATGGGCTGACTCAGGTTGCGCGCAGGCATGGCGGACGTTTTGAACTCCTGACGACGCGTCGGCTGGAGGAACTCACCGCACCTTGATTGTACCCCACGGTGCTTGCGCGCGAGGGCGCTGTCCTCGCTCGGAACGGCGTTCAACGTGCGAAGCTGCGCCGTCTGAGCCGCCTGGCCGTCGGTGAATGTGCGAACCTGACGCGGCGACGATTTCCGCCGCGATCGCCCGCGCGCCCCGCAAGCCCTGCTTGCTTGGTTCGTATCCTGCCCTTGCCTTCCTGCGGACTGTTGCCCCCTCGCGGCCGGAGCCCGGGTAGGTGTCACGTAATACGTGACACCTGCCCGGGTCGCATGCGTTTCTCCGGTGACAGGACGGAGCGGAGGTGTAGCGTGGAAGGATGGCTACCGTAAAAAAACTCCTGCACACGCGCCTGCGCGTGAATGACATCGAGCGCACCGCGAAATTTTATCAGGAAGCGCTGGGCCTGACGGTCTCGCGCCGGCACACCTCGCCGCGTGGGGCGCAGCTGGTCTTTCTCGCGACGCCGAACAGCGAAGAAGAGATCGAACTTTGCCAGCTGCCCAACAGCCCGTCGGTCCAAGTGCAGCCCGACCTCATGCATCTCGCGTTTGAAGTTGACGACCTGACGGCCTTTGCCGCGCAACTTGCGGCCCGCGGCTATGCGTTGAGTGATGGTCCCACGCAAAGCGGCAGCGGCTCGATGATCGCCTTCATTGATGCGCCCGAAGGCTATGAGGTGGAGCTGATTCAACGGGTAAAGTGACGTGATCGAGTCCGCACCGATCGGCGGGAGTGGATGGGCCGGCGCATGGCCGGATGCACTGGCTCTTGCGTCCGGCCTGGGTGTGGCGTGGTATCTTGGCTAAAACACCACGGATCTGGGTTGGAGCCTCTGGCGGTCGAGTCGGGTCGTGGGTTAAGCCACGAGTGAGTGGGGAACCTTCAGTCCGGCCGTCCTCCGCCTTCGTACAGGCGCGAAGCGTGCCGGTGCGGTCACCGCCTTCGGCGGCTTGTTCCTGCTGGCGTTCTTCACGTTTCATTTTGGCCTGGTTCACGTTGGGGATGCGGGATTCCTGAGTGCCTTTTCCCCGCCTGATGGCGTGCAGCGGGTGGGTGGTGCGTTGGGTGGGGTGTTGATGGACCTCGGGTGGTGAGCGACTACGCGTGGTTCCTGCCCGTCGCCGTTCTGGCCGAGCGGCGTCACTTTCGATTTGAAGTTGTTTCGCCGGAACCGCCGAAGACGTCGGTCAAGGCGGCCGACATGGCGGCGCGCAAGGTGCGGCAGCGCTTTGGTGGCGCGAGCCTGTTTGCACCGTACAAGAATGTGATCGGCATGCACCTGCGGATCTTCTTCTTCGTAGCGGCCCACGCGCTGAAGTGGGAGCACTTCGCCGTCTACGCCGTGGTTTACGCGGCCTATTTTTTCCCTTGGCGGCTGCTCTCGCTGGCCGCCCGACGCTCGTAGGCAAAGAGGTACTGCTGGGCGAGTCCCGCCAATGGCCCGAAGTGGGCTCGCCCGAATTGCGCGACCTGCCCCGGCTTCCAGCCGTCGAGGCCGTAGCGGCGCGCGAGCGCCTTGAGGATCCACGTGTCGACCGGAAAAGCCTCGAGCCGCCCCGCCCCAAACAGCAGCACGCAGTCGGCGACCTTCTCTCCGACGCCAGAGAGGGAACAAAGACGTTCCTTGGCCTCCGCATAGGGAGCCTGCTCGGTGGCCTCGAGCCAGCCCGGGTTGGCGGCGAGGAAGCGCGCAGTCTGATGAATATAGCGGGCGCGGAATCCGAGGAGACAGGCGCGCAGATCAGCCTCGGACGTCTGGGCCAGTTCCGCCCAGGTCGGCAGGCGGTGCCAGGGCTCTCCGTTCACGGCGAAGTCAAGGGGTGCTCCGTGCCGGCGCGCGAGGAGCGCCATCATCTGCTTGATCTGGACGATCTGCTTCGTCGCGCTGCAGAGAAAGCCCAGCAGGGTCTCACCAAAGGGCTGACGGAGGATCCGCAGACCGGGAAAGGCCTCGAGGCAGTCTGCGAGGTGGGCATCGCTGCGCCAAGGGAGGGCGTCGGTCAGGCCGGAGTTGGCCGGATCCAGTCCTAGGTAGGTCGTGAGGGCCGCCGGCAGTCGGGGCTGAAGCGCGACGGGAGCGGAGTAGGTCAGCCGGCCGTGCGGATCGAGCCGGAGACGAAGAGCTAGGTCGTTCCAGCCGCCCACCCAGTTGCCCGCGTCATCTCGCTGCCAGCGAAAGGCCTGACCACCGTCAATCTGCTCGGCGAGCAGATCGGGCCGGGTGGGCGGCGCGGAGGGCAGCACCGCCCAAGCGGTCCAGCCGGGCGCGGGTGAGGGCGGCATGGCCAAGGCGGGCACGGGAGTCCGGAGGGCCGGATCAGGCCATCACCCGGGCGGTGGCGGTCGGGTAATCGACGAAGGTTTCCTGGAGGGACTCGTGGATCAACTGCGCCTGCTGCTGGACCTCGTCGAGGTATTCGTGCACGCCGCTCTTGATGATGTCGGCCACGCTGGTCTCCTGCAGATGCGCCCGGAGGCTGGCGACGCGCTGGCTGGCTGGGTTGTCCGCCACGTGCGGCATGGTGGCGACGATCTGGGCGAGGGCATCCTCCGCGGCGAGCACGGAGAACAGGATGCTGCGGGGAAAGTCCTCGTCGCGAATGAGGTAGTCGAGCACGCGCTCAAGATTGAGCTGGCCGCGCCGGCTGCGGCGGAAGGCCTCGAAGGCGGAGCACGAGCGAAGCACGGAGCCCCACTGGATCAGGTCGAGGGCGGAGCCCACGGCGTGGAGCGAAGGCAGCAGCATGTAGTACTTCACATCGAGGATGCGCGACGTGTTATCCGCGCGCTCGAGGTGACGCCCGAATTCATAGAACCACCAGCCCTGGGTCCGCGGGAGCATGGAGTCGGCGACCCCGTAGAAGAGCTGGATGCGCGTCTTGAGCCGGTTGAGGTACTCGGCGGAGCCGAGCTGGGCATAGCGCGCGTAGTCGTCGTCCTTGAGCTTCAGGTAGAAGGTATTGAGCGTCTCCCAGACCTCGTTGGCCAGCTGGTCGCGGATGCAGCGCGCGTTTTCCCGGGCGGTGGCGATGCAGGAGATGACGGAGCTTGGGTTGCGCTTGTCGAAGAGCATGAACTCGACGACGGCGCGCTCGCTCACGGTCTGGCCGTAGAGCTCGAAGAACTTGTCCTCGTCGCCGGTCACATAGACGAGCGGCTCCCAGGATCGCGGATCATCGGCCGCTTGGCGCGACTGCAGGTCGATGACGAGCTGCGCGTTGACGTCGACAATGCGGGCGGTGTTTTCGGCCCGTTCAAGATAACGGGCCATCCAGTAGATGATGTCGGCGACGCGGGAGAGCATGGGGTGATGCGCCGAATGACCAATGACCAATGGGCAATGACCAATGTCGGCATGTTAGCGGTTGGCTGATTTTGCGACGCGAGCGAGGCGTAGGTTCTCGTCTGTCGTGCGGATGATCTTGCAGAAAATGAGATGAATTTCGCGAGCTTCGCGCCACAGGGGCCGGATGGCGGACTTCTCTCCGGGCACCGCCTTCGCCAGCATGCGGCACCAGTGCTTTGCCTCACGCGACTCTTTGCGACAGAGCGCGATCTTGTGGCGAAAGTCAGGTTTGGACTCAGCCTCATCCGCCTCGCCATAGTTGGCCCCTACGCTGGTCGCTGCTTTGACGAACTGGGTGATCAATGGGGAAGTGATGGGGTTTACCGTCAAAATCTGACAAAATTCAATGACGGCCTCGCCGTAGAGCGCGGTGCGCTCATCGAGATCTTAAGGGCTGGGTTTCATTGCTCATTGGTCACTGGTCATTCGACATTTCGTCTAGCGCCGAGCCTCGGCGCTAGACGATGATCTTCTCCTGGCCCTCGACCTGCACCGGCTCGGGAGCCTCATCGTCGCTGAGGACCCAGGTGTCCTTGGAGCCGCCGCCCTGGGAGGAGTTCACCACGAGGGAGCCCTTGCGCAGGGCGACGCGGGTCAGGCCACCCGGCATGATCTTGATCGTCTCGCCGTTGAGGATGTACGGACGCAGGTCGATGTGGCGGCCCTCGATCACGCC
>CAMAXB010000016.1 GCA_945862035.1 Opitutus sp. GAS368 | reverse complement strand
CCCGCATTGCTCATTGGTCATTGGTCATTTCCGCTGACGCCCCGCGTCAGCGGACCTCATCGCCACACGTGAGCATGGCGGAGCCAAAGAAGGGATTGCGCAGGGCTGCCGTCGTCTGCAGCCAACGTCCGGTGCCAAGCACGGGAGTCATGGGACACTGAAAGATGCGGACCACCCCCGAAGTATGCAGGCCGGCCGCCTTCGCCGCATCGGCCACTGCGGTGGCGAAGGGCTCAAAGGCCCGCCGCGCCGTCTTGATGTCGGGTCCTGGCACCAGCTTTTCCGCGAGCGGCATCAGCGCCAGGTGAATCGAACCGCTCTGATGCACGGCCGCCGACATCGTCGGCAAGACTTTCTGGTACCCGGCCAGATCGTCGGCCGCGAGCGCGGCCGAGGCCGCCGCCAGTGCCAGGGCCAGCGGCGTGATTGCCGCCGCATCGACAGCAATTGCCGTGCTGACCTCTGACGTCTGACCGCTGACCTCTGGCCCCGGGCTTGGGCCCGCGGCATGGGCCAGCTGGGCCTGTCCATCCAGTAAAAGCGCGCCCTGGGTCACGACGCGTTCGCCGGCTCGCAGGCCGGAGATGATCTCGATGTCCGAGTCGCCGGCCCGGCCGGTCCTCACGGTGCGGGGCTCATAGGCGCCGCCGCCCTTGTCGACATAGACGATCGGCTCGTGGCGCGTGTGCAGGACGGCGCTGCGGGGAATGAGGAGTGCCTCGGGCGAAGTGATCAGCACGCGCCCAGTGGCCGTCTGGCGGTGGAGAAGCTGGCGCGACGTGTTGTCGAGCACGACGCGGACGCGGGCCGTCCGGGTGGTCTCGTTGAGATTGGGGTCAATAAAGGTGATGGGCGCGGTGAAGGTCTCGCCCGGCCGGGAAGGCGTCGATACCTCGACGACCTGACCGACCCGGAGCCAGGCGAGGTCGGCTTCGTAGGCATCAAAAATGAACCAAAGCGTCGACAGGTCCCCGAGTTCGAAGAGCGGTGTGTCCCTCTCAACGTACTGGCCTGGATACGCCTTCCGCTCGACGATGGTGCCGGCGAAGGGGGCGAACAGGGTCACGGAGTCCTGCGGGATACGCGTGGTCTCGACCCGCTTCACCACCTCTTCGGTCAGCCCGAGGATGAGCAGCCGCTCGCGCGCGGCGGCCTGCTCGGAGGCGGTGAAACCGGAGGGGCCGGCCTTGATGCGCTCGATGTAGGTGCGCTGCGCGCTGAGAATCTCCGGGCTGTAGATCGTGGCGAGGGCTTCGCCCGCGGCGACCTCGGCCCCCACTTGATTAACGTGCAGCTGCTCGATTCGTCCCGGCGCGCGGGCAACGACGACGCGGTGCTTGGTCTCGTCGTCGTCGAGCACGCCGGTGACGCGCAAGGTGCGCTGCAGGCTGGAGGCGCGCGCCTCAGCGGTCTGGACTCCGATCACAGCGGCGCTGGCTGGGGCCAGCGTCACGACCGAGCCATCGGTTGAAAACCCCGCGTCGCCCTCGTAGACCGGCACGAGATCCATCCCGCAGATGGTGCACTTGCCGGGGCGATCCGAGGTGATCCACGGATGCATCGGCGACTGGTAGAACTTGATCTTTCGCTCCCCGCTGGCGACGGCGGCTGCCGCCGCCGCTGGCCCCGATTGCAGCTGGGTGGCCGCGAAGTACCCGGCACCGCCGGCGAGGACGGCAGTCAGAACCAGCGGGGCGAGGGCAGCGGATTTCATGGAAGGAACGTCGTTGTCGCGGGGGCGCTGCCCCGGTCCTTGGGCGCAAACCGACCAAGGTCAGACCGGGGTCAGCGACCGCGGCAACATTCCGCTTACTTCTTGTGACCGTCCGCGGAGTGGCTCGCGGCGGCGGCCTGCTCGGCGGCATCCAGCTTGGCGAGCGCCTTGGCGGGATCCTTGAGGAAGCCTTCCTCACAATTGCTGCAGCAGAGCAGCACCGTGCGATCGGGCTTACCCGCCTGCTTGTGGATGACTGCAAAGGGCTTGCCCATGCTCCCGAGGTCCTCGTCGCTGACGACGCAGGTCTTCAGCGGGTAGTTCGCCGGAACGGCGTCGGCGACGGGCTCCTTGGCGGCCGAGCCATGGCTCGAGTGCTCGGCGGCGCGAGCGAAGAGGGCGGTTAGGGCAACGAGAGCGGCAAGAAGAGAGCGTTTCATTTCCCGTACTACGCCGGGACAACCACAATCCCTCGTCTTTTTTTGAAAGAAGTTCCCGGCCGCGCCCTTCAGGCCAGTTGCGTGCCGACGAGGAACTTCCCTGATATCACCTGCAAAAGGTTTTCAGTGGTCACGCGGGCAATTTCGGAAAGCGCCTCGCGGGTCAGAAAAGCCTGATGGGAGGTGATCAGAACGTTGGGGCAGGACAGGAGGAGGTTGAGTTCCTCATCGAGTAGGGCCTGGCCGGAGTGATCCTCAAAGAAGATCCCTTCCTCCTCCTCGTACACATCAAGCGCGACTCCGCCGAGGTGGCCGGTCTTCAGATGGTGCAGCAGTGCGGTCGTGTCGATCAGCTTGCCGCGGCTGGTATTGACCACATAGGCGCCCGGCTTGAGCCGGGCGATCGACTCCTGGTTGAGCAGATGATGGGTCGCGGGCGTGAGCGGTGCGTGGAGCGAAAGGATGTCGCTGGACCTGAGGACGGTGTCGAAGTCGCAATACTCCACGCCGTTCGTCGCTGCCCAGGCCGGATCTGGCATCGGATCGAACGCCATCACGCGGGCGCCAAATCCGCGAAAAATCTGGGCGGTGATCCGGCCGATCTTCCCTGTCCCCACAATGCCCACCGTGCGTCCGTGCACGTCAAAGCCGGTCAGCCCGGCCAGGGAGAAATTGTATTCCCGCACGCGATTGAACGCGCGGTGAATCTTGCGATTGAGCGTGAGCAGCAGCGCCACCGTGTGTTCAGCCACGGCATGGGGGGAGTACGCTGGCACCCGCGTCACGGCGATGCCGAAGGCCTTGGCCGCCTCCAAGTCGACATTGTTGTAACCAGCGCAGCGCAGGGCGACCAGCTTGACGCCGGCTTCCGCGAGGAGAGCGAGACAGGCCCGATCGACCCGATCGTTGACGAAGACGCAGACCGCCGTCGCACCCCGCGCGGTCGAGGCCGAGTCGGTCGTCAGGCGGAAATCATGATGACGCCACTAAATGTCCTTCGCCGCGGTCGCGGCCCCGAGGAACTCCCGATCGTACGGCTTACTGTCATAAACGGCGACTTCGATCATGGTGGATTCATTCGTTGGGCACAAAGTTGAGGGCGGGGCGTGCCCCGAGTGCAGCGAGGCCGACCTGAAAAGCCAACTCTCCCGGCCGGAAATCTGCCCGAAAAGTCCCAGCGCGGGGATGCGCCCCGGGTTGGCCGGGCGCAGCTTGCCTTGGCTGATGAGTTGCTGGAGCGACTCGGCGAGCTCGACGTAGAGCGGGGTGCCCCGAGGGGCGGTGAGGGTCTGGATCATAACCGTACCGCCTCATCCTAAGGCATTGCCCGGCCGGCGGGCAGCGGCAGTCCGGAAAATTGAGGGGGAGTACAGTTTTATGAATGACCAAGTGTAACCTTAACAATTTTGAAGATTGCCGGATGCGGGTGCCCGGTCGAGGACAGGGGGGTGCCCGCTGAAACTTCTTTCCCTGTACCGCGACCCGAGTTTGCCCGCCTTGTCGCGGCGGTGATGACACGGATGCTCGCGCAGACCGGTCAACCGCCCGCCTCGTCCGTGGAGCTTGCCCGTCTGGCGACGTTGCTTGATTCACTGGGTTCGCTGGAGGGATGGGCGCGGCGCCGGGCGAGTGTCGGCGAAGAGCTTCCCGAAGTCCTTGTCCGCGATTGGGTCGAGCGAGTCATCGCCCTGTTTCCCGGCCATGGCCCTGCGCTGACTCCGTTGGCCAAGCAGTTGATCAAGGGCTGCTTTCAGCCGGAGCCGACGACCTGTCGGCTCTCTTACCGACAGCAAGATGCGTCGGGCCGCTGCCGCCGGCAGGAGGAAGCGTACGACCAAGCCCGGATCAGCGGCGCGCATTGCATTGATTGTCCCCATTGGCGGCGCGAGCGATCGGAACATGAAGCCTGGCTGGCAGGCGAATGGCACGCGGGTCGGGTTGCCCTCGCCGCCGGCATCGAGGTCTTTCTGCCGGAGGATTTTCGCGCGCTACGGAATGCCTCATTGCCTGCAGAGTGAAGCGAAGCCCGCGCCTGCCGGGAAAGGAATCGATAGTTATCACCAAGTCGCACCACGGGCTCCAAAGCCCCCGTCCCACCGTCCGCCAGGCCGCCGACGGTCGTTTTGATCGCGGATGAGATGGTCTTCCGCCAGCGGCTCAAACGTGCCCTGCAGAAGAAAAAGGGTTGGGGCGAGGGCTCGGATTTATCCGATGGCCAGCGGGGCTTGGATGATTGCCTCCTGCACCCGCCGGACCTCCTGTTGGTGGATCTCAATCTGCCCCGACGACATGGCCCGGAAATCATCCGTGAAGTCCGTGCGCGTCTGGAGAGCACCCGGATTCCTGTCCTCACGGGCCATGCGGAGCCCAAGCTTCCGGCCCAGCTGATGGGACTCGGTGTGGCGGCTTCGTCGACAAGACGGCGCCGCTGATCTACGTTCTGCAGGCGATCGAAACGGTGATGGGCGGCGGCATCCTCTTTGCCGCCAACATTCAGCCAGAGAAGCTCGCGTTCCTCCCCGCGCCCGCGGCCCAGGCCAGCGGCGCGTCACCGACCCTTCTCTCTCTACGGGAGCGGGCAGTCGCCCGCCTCGTGCGCGGGTGCCTCCAAAACGGGCTGGGTCGAGCAAACGGTTCAGCGCGTCAGGACCCGAAACGAGGCACCTGCTTCGCCGTCGCAGGGAACGATCTGACCGCGAACGACGCCGACGTGGGTCAAAACAGGTTGTTCAGGCTGACTGAAGCGAAGGTGCCAGCGTCGCCATTGAGGGTGTAGTCACGATCGTAATAGTCGAATTTTCGATCCGTCATCACACCGGCCTCGACGTCGAGCCGGAGGCTGCGATTGAAGTTGTAGCGGAGCCCGGCTCCAACGCGGATTTCCGTCAAGCCGACGTAGGTGTTGGCGAGCCGGCGAACTCCGGCCTGAGGCACGCCGAGCGTATCGGTCACGCGGTAACTTCCGCCCTCGAAGCGAATGCCGATGGACGTCGCGAGGGCTTGGCTCACTTGCCAGGTCACATCTGTGCGCGGATAGGCGAGGTTGAAGGTCAGTTCCGGCGCAAAGCGCCAGCTGACCCCGATCGCAGGCAGCACGGGATTCTCGCCGATCGCGCTTAGGTTCAGGCCGAAGGTCCAGGTGAGACCGGGTCGTACGGAGTAGTTGGCCAAGGCAAGCAGCGGAGCGTTGAAGCTGTCTCCATTGATCTGCTCGAAGTCGCCGTAGAGGCCGGGTTTGAGGACGGCCAGGACCGACCAGGTCGGGGACAGGCGCCGCTGCAAACCAAGGGTGGCCGAGATCTCATTCAGCGATTGGGGAACGGGTACGGAACCCGTCGCGTCGATTTGATAGGTCCGATAGTTCAGGCCCAAGAGCCCGAATCCAGACGGCCCAGCGGCGAAACGGCCCCCGACCGCGAGCTCGTAATGGGCGACGGAAACGCTGCCCGATCCCACCGCTTCATCCGAAGAGAAGCCCCCGCGCAGCACGAAAGTCTCAAGCAGCGACGGACGGGGCGCCTGCGCGACGGCGAGTGCTGCCGACGCGGCGAAAAGGAGGGACGCGAGGAGGGAGCGAGACGACATGGTGGGGGAGGCAACGTTGGGGAGTCAGACGACATATTCAATAACGCGTTTCCCCTCATTATGGATGCTCGAGGGGTGAGTGGCTGGGCTCGCGGCAGCGGAATTTCCAGCGAACGATCGGTCGGTGAACGCGTCGGCCCAGTAAAATGGAAGGGTCGTGCCGCCATCGCAGCCCACCCGAGGCTCCCCGAAAACGGCCAAACGCGTGTGACCGCTGCCCGAGTTTCGCCGCAGCATCCCCCGGTTGAGCCTTTGCGCACCCCGGGAAAAGGGTCGAAATCCCAGGTGGTCGCTGCTTCTCTGTGCACCCTGTCGCATCGGTTTGCCGCCCCTGTTTACTTTTATGAAGACTCTTCCCGCGTCCGCGTTCATCGCCTGGACCTGCGCGCTTTCCGGCTGCGCCAGCGAGACCCCCTCTGGCTCAACGGCGGCCGCCGCGCCGACTCAGGCGTCCGCCTTCACCCGCTCGGGCATCGCCGACAAGGTAAAGGATCTCCAGTCCATGCCCGGCTTCCTCCCGCTCCACGGGGATGAAAGGACCGGCAAGCGGTGGCTCGAGATCCCCCGGCTCGACGACGACTTCCTTTACGTCGCCTCGCTCCCAGCCGGACTCGGCTCGAACGACACTGGCTTGCGAACTCCACTGAAGTCATGAGTCGATCCGGGTGGCGTTTGATCCGGGGGCTGACGCGAGGGCTGCTGCTGCTCGGCGTCACCTTCCTCAGCGCCGCAGAGCCTGCGCTCCGTCCGAGCGGACCCGAGGTGAAGGCGGCAATTGAAGCGATTGTGTCCGCGCAGCTCAGCGCGTGGCGCGAGAATCGCACGGCCGATGCCTACGCCTGCGCGTCGGCCTCAATTCGGGCCCAGTTTCCGCTGGAGGCCTTTGTGCTGATGGTGCGCCGCGGTTATCCGGAAATCGCCACCAACCGGCGCGCCGCGTACAGCCTCGCGCAGGACAATGGCGTGACCGGTGAACTTTCGGTGTGGGTGACTCCGGCCGAAGGCAAGCCGGTGCGCTACCGCTATCTGCTGATTCGGGAGAGCGACGGATGGCGGATCAATGGCGTAGCCCCCGACACCCGCCGCCGCGACGACGTCTGAGTTCGCGAAGGAATCGCTCCCGACCGGCGCAGATCCATCGCCCGCAAGATTGGGCGGAGCGTTGGTTGGGTCCATTCCGCATTCCGCAACCCGCATTCTGCAATCGCTAGAGCGTCAGCTCGGCTTGCCGGTCCGCCGGGGTGAGTCGGGCCTGATGGCTGAAGTAAAGGTCGCTCAGCAACGGATGGAGTTGGTAAAGCCGGCTGAGCAGGTCGGCGAGCAGCTCGTCCAGTGACTGGCGGTCCTCGGCACCGGTCGCCTCACGCTCGCCGAAGTGCTGGTCAAGTCGGAGGCTGCCGAGGAAGTGCAGGATGTCGGCCACCCCCTGAGCCGGGGCGGTGGGGATCCGTTCCGTGCCCCGCTGGATTGCGTGCAAACTCATCCGCATGTGATGCAGATTGTAGAAGATGCTGCGGGGCGCCTCACTTTGCTGGAGGAAGAGCTGGGCCACGAAACGCGGCTGACTGCGCGTCTGGTACAGGCGGCGATACGCATCCTGCGATCCCAGCATGCGCAGCAGCGCGGAGAGTTCCGGATTATCCCGGTAGATCATCGAGGCCGTGACGGAAACCGGGGCCGCGTCGTGGGATCCGATCACGTGCCGCAGCGCGCTGCAGGTCATGATGCCACGCTCCAGATGCAGCCCCATCCGGAGAAAGTGCCACCCGGCGTCGTGCAACAGGGTACGCTCCGCGGTGGCCAGCAGGGCGTTCACGTCGTTGATGACGAGGGCGATGGCCTCCGCGGCGGCGGGCCGGGCCGCCCGCCGCTGGTTGCCACCGCGATTGCGGCGCGGGGAACGGAGCGTGTCCAGCCGACCGAGCATTCGCGTGAGGATGGTCCAGACCTCCGGGCTCACGTAGTCCCGGAGCTGACGCGCATTATCGCAGGCGGCCGAGACGGACGAGTAGATCGAGCCAGGATTGTCGGCGTCGAGCGTCATGCGCCACGATAGGTCCGAGGACAACGTGGCCTCGGGTTTGGCGCGGGCGGTGATCTTTTCGTGGACCTGGCCGGTGGCCTCGAGCAGGCCTCTCCAGACGGGCAGCCAGCGCCGGCGGTCGCGCGCGGGAATCTCCTCAAGGGCGACGTCATCGAGAATGGCGGCCATGCGCGCCGTGGATTCAGCCCGCTCAAGGTAGCGCCCAAGCCAGAACAAGTGCTCGGCCGGCCGGGATCCGAGCGTGGTGATGCTGACGCCGCTGGCAACCGTGGCCTCGAGATCGGCCACTGCGCCGGCACCGGTGTCGGTGGACGCGAGCACGATGGCGTCCGCCGTGGTGCCGACGCGCTGCGCGGGCGGGTCACCGGCGCCAAGGCGGACCAGGCCACCGGGGAAGACGTCAAACTGGCGGCCATTCGAAAGCACGAAGGCACTGAGCCGGAAGGGCGGGGACTTGCGCTGGCCGGGCGCAACGGCCAGCGGTTCGATCCGGCGCTGCGCCACAAACTCGTGCGGGCTTTCACGCACGAGCTGGCCGAGCCCGTGGGGACCGAGCAGATCCTCGGTACGCAGAGGAGGCCGCGGATCGGCGAGCCGGCGCTCGTGGACCGGTCGGATCACGAGGGAGTCCCGGTGATCCATGATGAAGTCGAGTTGGTCGGTGTCGCCGCAGGTGTAGGTCGGAAGCGAGGGCAGGAGAGGGGCCTCGCCGAAATAGAAGCGCATCAGGCGCGGCAGCGCCGCATCGAGTGCGCGGCTTTCGGCCACGCCGGTACCGATGGCATTGGCCAGCACGACGGTTCCGCGGCGGATGCACTGGATCAGGCCGGGAATGCCCGCGCGCTCGCGGTCGGTTGAAAACACGACGGGATCGATGTGCGCGTCGTTCAGACGGCGGTAAATCACGTCGACGCGCTCCAGTCCGGCGATCGTCTTGAGGTAAACGGAATTATCGAGGACGATCAGATCATCACCCCGGGCCAGCGGGAGGCCCATCTTCCGAGCGAGGAAGCTGTGCTCCGAGTAGAAGGGATCCCGCGGGCCGCCGGTCAGCACCACGATCGACGGCGCCCGCGCGGTGTTGGGCGCGAGCTGATGGAGCGCGTTGAGGACCTGCAGCGGAAAATTGATCGTGCCCTGGTAATCCGGCAGGCTCCGGTAGAGATCCGCGCCTTCCTGCGTCATGAAGCGCCGGGTCTGTACCGCGTAGCTTAGGCCGACCGGAGTATTGGCATGAGTGGCCGTGAACATCCACCCCGTGCCGGTCTTGATCAGGTCAAAGCGCAGCAGCGTGGCCGGATTCTGGCGGTGGGGCTCAAGGCCGAGACAGGGCCGGCGATAGTAGGGGTCGGCCAGCACGACCTCGGGTGGCAGCAGCCGCTGCTTGAGCACTTCCTGCCGGGCGTAGAGGTCGACCAGGAAGGCATTCACAAAGCGCGCGCGCTGTCGCAGTGCGGCTTCGAGCAAGGTCCACTCCGCCGAGTCGATCACGAGCGGCTGTGGCTCGATTTCCCAGAAAGGCTCCCCGGCACCGCCGACGGCCTCGGCCGCATGGGACAAGTCGGTCAGTCCGGCATCCCGCACCGCCTGGCGAAGGCTGCTGCGCAGGCTGCGCGAGCGGGCCGGGTGAAGCGGGCGGGAGAGAAGCGGGCGAGGCGCCATGGACAGCTCGCGAGGCAAGAGGCACCCGCGTGAGGGGGCAAGCGTCCGCTGGGGCGGATTTTCTACCCTGCTGCACCCACCCGGGAGCCCCGGTGGTGTGAAAGGACCGGGCGGGCGAGCCGCAGGCTAGTGCTTCGCGGGCGTGAGGCTCTCGTTTGCCTTCATTCCCTTGTGGTAGACGGTGTAGATGAAGATCGGCAGCTTCAGGTCGCCCAGCTGGCGATCGATGATCGGACGAACCTCCTCCCATTTCAAGCCGCCCACGCCGGTGGCGAGGCGGGGCAGCGCAAGACTGGTCAACGCCTCCTCCACGACCAGTTTGCGTAGGGCATGCAGCGCGTGGTTGACGTTCTCCAGCGAGGCCCGGCCGGGATGGCCGCCGCCCTCGGGCACCGGATTCTGGGTCAGCAGGCAGATGATCCGTTTGCCGCCGACACCACCCCAGGTCCAGAGCGTGCCGGGCTTGGGCGTGGTCTCATGACAATAATGGCGGAAGTCCTTGGACATCGCTGGCCAGTCCGTCCGAAGCGCGAGCGCCAGACCCCGGTCAAAATGGTCGTGAGGCGCTACGCCGTGGGCGGTGGCTTGGGCTTCGGTCAGGAGAATATCGCCGGAAACTTCATGGATCATGGGCGCAGGATAGCCCACCGGCTCGGGGACCGCTGCGCATGCCCTGCCGAAAGCCGTGCGGATTTTGCCCCGCTCCTTGCTTCGGACGCGGAGTGCTGCCACGGTCCCCCAACCCCGCGCAACCCGAAGTTGCGTTTTTCCCCATGTCCCACGACCCGAATGCCGAGTTTGACCAGTCCGTTCTCGACAAGATCGATCTAAGCCCGATCGGGGCGCTGCCGGCGACACCGGCGTACCAGGATGCGTTGAAGCGGCTCTACGCCTCTCGCCAGGTTTACGCCCATGCGGATCACAAGGGTGGACATGTCACTGCCCGCTCGCTCGCTCGCTCGCCCAACTTTCATGCCCATAACCTGGAGGCGTTCATTGCCGGCCGGGTGAGCGAGGCTGAACTGGAAACGAACGGCTCCATCTACGAGCGCTACGTGCAGGCCCTTGCGCCCGGGCTGAGGGCGCGCGCCGAATCCCTGCGCACCGCTGTTATCGGCAAGCCACACCATCATCGCGCAAAGCAGGGCGCGGCCGAGGTCCATGATCCGCTGCACATGCTCTTCCTCGTTCCCGGAGCCGGACCCAATCCCGGACTCCCGGGCAACTACCTGCACGGCTCGGTGTTTCATGTGGGGCCGGACGACACGACCGGGCGCTGGGAGATTCACATCCACGACTCGGAAGACGGCGCCTGCATTCATGGCGTGCCCGCGCGTAGCGATGCCCTCGCCAAGCTGGAGGAGATTCTTGGCTGCGCCCCTTTCCACCTCGCGGAAATCGAGGAGCTGGGCTTCCGGATGACGTGATCGGCGGCGGGTCGGACGACTCGCCGGGCGGTCCGACTGCGGACGGCTTTCGCCAGAATCAGCGCGCGCAGACCCGGTGGTACAGCGCCTCGTAGCGGGGGACGATGACCGGCGCCGAGAATCGTTCGCGCGCCCGCATCCGTGCGGCTGCACCGATCGTGGCCCGGCGGACCGGGTCAAGCAGAAGGGATTCGACGGCCCGGGCCAGATCGTCGGGATCCGCCGTCGGAACCAACACGCCGCTCACGCCCTCCTCGACGAGCTCCGGAATCCCGCCCACGCGCGTCGACACACTTGGACATCCGAAATTCATCGCTTCCAGAATGCTCAGACAAAAGCTCTCCGACTCCGACGTGAAGAAACCAATGTCGGCCGCCTGCAGGTAGGACTCGATGTCGATCACGTTGGTTCGCACGATCACCCGGCCTTCCAGGCCGAGCCGCTTCACGTCCGCCTCGAAGGGTGCAAAGTCGCCGCCCGCCAGAATCAGGAGCTTGAAACTTTCGCGCGGCTGAATCCGCGCGACGGCCTGCAGCAGGAGGGGAATCCGCTTCACGGACCGCAGGTTAGAAAGGTGCAGCACCAGGGCCTCGTCCCGCAGCCCGAGCTCGGCCCGGACCTCCGCGCGGTCGCGCTGCGCCGGCTTGGGCTCAAAGAAATTATGGATGACCTCGATCGGTCGCGTGACTCCGAGCAGCCGCAGGGTTTCGCCCCGCAGGTACGCGGACACCGCGGTGACGGCGTCGGAGCGATCAAGCGCATGCCGGATCGCCGGCCCATAGCCGGGATCGCGCCCCAGCAGCGTGGTGTCCGTGCCATGCAGGGTCGTGATCACCCCGGGGCGCTCACCCGGCGGGAGCATGTCCTGCGCGAGCACGGCGGCAGTGGCATGGGGGACCGCATAGTGGACGTGCAGCAGATCGAGCCGGTGGGCGCGGCTCACTTCCGCCATCTTCACCGAGAGAGGTAGCGTGTAATCCGGGTATTTGAACAGATCGTAGCCGTTGACGCGGACGGGATGAAAATGGATGCGCGGTGCGTCCTGCTTCAGCCGGAAGGGCGGATCATAGCTGATGAAATGAATCTCGTGGCCGCGCGCCGCGAGCTCCTCGCCCAGCTCCGTGGCCAGGATGCCACTACCGCCCACCGTGGGGTAGCACGTGATGCCGATGCGGAGGGTGCTGCTCGCCGCCGCCATGTCAGAAGCGACGCGCGCCGGAACCGAGTTCGCTCAGCGAACCCACCACCAGCGGATCATTGGGGTAGAGCGCCATCGCGTGGCCGACGCCCGCGCGCAAACCGAGGACGCGGGCGCGAGCAAGGTGAAGCTCGACGTAGTTGCGCGTCCGCTGCTGGGAGGCATGCGCCTCCATCGCGCCGGTCCAGGCCGTGACCACCGCCGGGGTGGAGACGTCGACCACGAGCGGCGTGACCCCTGCCGGTTCGCCCTCGGGCGCGACCGCGTAATAGAACAGAAGCGAAATGGCGTGGGCGGGCGTGCCCGTGAGCTCCGCGACACCACCGTAGCGGGCGAGTCGGGCCGCGTCGCGCACCAGCGCACCGACCACGGCGTGGTCCGGGTGCTGGTTCGAAACGACCGTGGGCGCGATCAGCACCGTCGGGCGCAGGCGCCGGATGAGCGCGGCAAATGAAAGCACGTGGGCCAGCCGGTGTTCCATGTGGGCGTCTCCCCCCAGATCGGCGAACTCCAGGGATGCACCAAGGCGTGAGGCGCCCGCGGCGGCCTCGGCCGTGCGCTCCTCCGGCGTGCCATGGGTGGCGGATTCGCCACGTGAACAAACGACGAAGTGGGCACTGCGCCCGGCCTGGGTCTCGCGGGCAATCACGCCGCCGCACCCGAATTCAATGTCATCCGGATGGGCGCCGAAGGCGAGCAACCAGGCGGACTCAGGAGGGGGTGTCGGTGTAGGCTTCATCGGAACGGTCGATCGGCTCGCGGTTCACGAACTGGATGTCCGGGGCGTCCGCTCGGTTGAGATAGGCCTGCTCGCCCATCCCTGCAATATAATGAGTGCAGTGAACGACGGACTGCATCCACTTCAGCCGGCTGTCGCGGGTCGGGCTGATTTGCGCGGCCTCGTAGGTGCAGGGGGGCAGGGTCAGCATCGAGTCTCCGCCCTCATGCAGCTGGAGCGCGCCATTGATGCAACGGGCCCGCACGATCTCCCCGTGGTGCGGCACGTCGACGAAGTGGTCGCCAATGGGACAGGCCGCGCGGCGGACCGCCGGATCGCTGGAACGAATCACCTCGATGCCCTCCAGCAGGCCCATGCGGCGGTACATCTCCAGGCAGAAGTCGGCGACGAGAGGCGCCCCGACTTGTTTAAACGCCTCCACCCAGCAGGGCGGAACAAACGCGGGCAGCTGTCGTGCCGTAGTGGCCTGCCAACCGGCGGGAATGCGCTTCAGGTACAGGGGCGAGTACTTGCGCTGGGTCTTGTTCTCGAAGGCGAAATTGAGCGTGAGCGGCTCGTCGGTCTTGCGGTGGCGGACCGTCGTCTGGGTTTCCCGCGGATCATGATCGCTGTCGTGGTAGAAAAACACGATCCGCCCGCCCATCTCCGCCTGGAGCCTTCTTGCCGTGGCAAACTTGGCATAGAGGAAGCGGCGCGGGAAAATCCCGCATGGCTGCTGTCCGAAGCAGATCACGGGAGCGGTCATGAGGTCGGGGTAGCGTGAGGCGAGGCGGGGCGTGACGGCAGCACGGCCTGGAGCACAAGGCTCAGGCCGACGCAGCCGGCACATCCGATCAGGTTGTACCAAAGATAACTGATGCTGAGGGTAGTGTAGAGAATGAGGACCGTGATCTGGGCGATGACCGCGGCGGCAAACACCGCGGTGCCGCCCACGCGCTTGAGAAAGAAGGCGACCAGAAACAGGCCCAGCACCACGCCGTAGAAGAGGGAGCCAAGGATGTTGACGGCCTCGATCAGGTTCTCGACGAGATTGGCGTACAGCGCGAAGGCGATCGCAACCAGACCCCACATCGCGGTGAACACCTTGGCCGCCCGCACCTGCTGTGCATCGGTGGTGCCGCCGCGGCGCATGTGCCGGTAGAGATCGACGGCGGTGGTGGTGCCGAGCGCGTTGAGTTCGCCTGCCTTGGACGAAAAGGTCGCGGCGAAGAACACCGCAACGAGCAGGCCGATCAGGCCGTGGGGCAGGTAGCGGAGGATAAAGGTGATGAAGACGTAGTCGGAGTCCTTGGCCTGAATCCCCGGATCCCCCTTGATCAGCACGGCCTTGGTCTCGGCGCGCAGCGCCTCGCTCTCCTTTTGCGCGGCCACCATGCCGCGGTGGGCCGAGTCCATGCGCACCTCGTCCCCGCTGCGGCGGGCCTCGAGCCAGGTGCGGATCCGTTCTTCCTTCACCTCCTGGGTGGCCTCGTAGCGCGTGGCAAGCGCCCGTAACTCGACTCCGCTCTCACCGGCGGCCTGGGCGCGCCAGACGGTTTCATTGAAGAACACGGGCGGACGCTCGAATTGGAAAAACACGAACATGAGCACGCCGAGCAGCAGGATAAAGAACTGCATCGGGATCTTCAGGACGGCGTTGAACATCAGACCAAGGCGGCTCTCGCGGAGCGAGCCGCCCGACAGGTAGCGCTGGACCTGCGACTGATCGGTGCCGAAGTACGATAGTGAAAGAAAAATCCCGCCGAGCGTGCCGGTCCAAAACGTGTAGCGCACGTCGGGATCGAGCGAGAAGCTGACCGCCTCCATTTTCCCAAGGCCGCCGGCGACCGCGAGCGTTTCGCCCAGAGAGACATCGCTGGGCAGGCGGTTGAGCAGGATGATCAGCGCGGCGACCATGCCCCCGAAAATCACCGCAACCTGCCACTTGTGGGTTTGGTTCACGGCCTCGCTGCCGCCGAATACCGTGTAGACCGTGACCACCAAGCCGCTCACCACAATCGTGAGGTCGAGCTGCCAGCCGAAGACCGTGGAGAGCACGATCGCCGGCGCATAAATCGTGATGCCTGCGGCCAGGCCGCGTTGCAGGAGAAAGAGACTGGCGGCGAGAACCCGGGTCTTACCGTCGAACCGGCGACCGAGGTACTCGTAGGCGGTGTAGACGTTCAGCTTCCGGTAGATCGGAACGAACACCACGGCGATGATGATCAGCGCGAATGGCAGACCGAAATAGTTCTGCACGAAACCGAGCCCGCTTTCGAAGCCCTGGCCGGGGATCGAAAGAAAGGTGACTGCGCTGGCCTGCGTGGCGGCAACCGACAGTCCGATCGTGCCCCAGCCGGCGTTGCCATCGCCCTTCACGTAGGTCGTGAGGCTCCGGCGGCCCCGCGAGCGCCACATCCCGTAGGCGATGATCGCCAGCATGCTGCCAATGAGGACAGCGTAGTCGAATGCGTTCATCGCGCGAAGGTCTGGGTCAACCAAGCGAGCAACGCGACGAGGCCCGCGAAGCACACCACGACGAAGGTGTAGACGCCCCGCCAGGTGCGGAAGCCGGGCACGCCGGTTTCCTCGGCCGGGGGCTCAGCGTTCGGAGGGGTGGGGGGAAGTTCGGAGCGCGGCGACGTCATTTCCCCAGGGAGACAAGATTGGCAAAAAGTCGGTAGGCACCCGGCACGCCCTTGGGCAGCTGGCGGAAGAACGCCAGCCCAGTATAGACGTAGTGGCCCTGGCCATGGCGCGCGATCAGGATCGAGCTGCTCAAGGGCGCCTGGCCCGGATCGTTCATGCCCAGAATGGTCGTGTAGCGCTCCTGATCCCAGCTGCTCGGGAAATAGGCGCCACGCTCCTGCACCCAGCCTTCGAAGTCGGCCGGGACAATGCGGTTCGGCGTGTTGACTGCCGGGTGATCCGTCGCGAGGATCGTGATCGGCGAGTTCTCATCGGTGACGCGCAGGTCCGGCGCCGGCCCGGCGATGCTCAGCTCGTAGGGCCCGAGCTGCGTCGCGGTCAGGGCATTCGGACGGTTGTACTGGGCCACCACCGTGCCGCCCGCCTCGACGTACGCCATCAGCCCGGGAAAATTCTCGGCAAGGTCCGTGCGCTCATTGAAGGCACGCACTCCGATTACGACTGCGTCATACCCCTTGAGCTTTTCCGGGGTCAGGTCGGCGCCGGTCAGCGCCGTGACGGTGTACCCCATCTGCGCGATGCATTCTGCGACATCGTCACCCGCTCCGGGCAGATAGCCAATGGTGCGACCCCGGATCGCCAGATCGACGCTGACGCCGCGCGTACGGGCCGGGGGCTGCAGCAGCTGCAGCGGGATGTGGTCGTAGTTGATCACCGATCGGTCGGCGGAGAAGCGCTGGCCGGCGACCTCCGCCACCGCGCGAAGGTCGGCGCTGGCAACCGTGGCGGGAGCGGTGACCGTGAAGGTCAGTCGCGCCGTGGCGCCGGCCGCCGCCAAAGTGAAGGGTTGAGAAGCCGGCGAGGCCGTCCAGCCCGGGGGCAGCTCCATCGTGAGCAGGCCCTCGGCCGCCGTGCGGTTGGCCCGGACTTCGACTTGGACCGGCGAACTGCGGCCGGGCGCGATGACCTTGACGAGGGTGGGGAAGTGAACGTTGACCGGCGACACCACATCAAGCCGGCGACGCTTGTCGGCCTGGCCCGCGCGCGGGATCCGCTGCACGGGCTCGGTGGAGACGACGAGCGTCTGGCCGCCGACCTCGAACAGAAACTCCACCGGAAAAGCGGGAGGATTCTCGGGAAGCCCGATCAGTTTGCGATCGGCCACTTGGAACAGGCCGGGCAGGGCCGGCTCGCGCAGCCAGTACGGCTGTGTCACCTCGGTGCCAGGCGGCAGGCCGACCGGATCCGTGCGGCGAATGGTCTCGCCGGGCGCCAGCATGACGGGTGCGGGCGATCCCGCACGGGGCGCTGCGGTCGGATAACGCAGCCCGGTCCAGCGAACCGGTACAGATGAGCGCGCGGTGACTACATGCTGGAGGTTCAGGATTTCGCCCGGGACGGCCTCCGCGTTGTCGACGAGCGTCTCGGCCGTGAGGCCGAGGCAGGCTTGAAGGATGCGATCGAGCTGCGTGCGCTTCTCGTCCAGAATAAGATCGCGCGGCAGGGCGGCGAGGCGCGTGCGGAGAGCGAGGAGGGCTGGCACGCTCGAGGCCGGATTGGCGCGATTGAACGAAGCGATGACTGCCTCCGTCGCGCGGGCGAGATCCGTGCCGCCCGGGACGCGGTTCCAGGACGTGTCGATTCCTTCCATCAGATCATTGGCCGCGGGCGCGCCATCGGCGAAGCGGAGCGCGATCACCGTTGTCGCGCCCGGCGCGCCGCCGCGGCTGCCGCCGCCCGCGCCCGCGCCGGGTCGGCCGAATTGAGTGATGTGGCGCCCGCGGCTGCGAGCGGAGATGACGCCGTAGGGCTCACCGCTGACCTCGTCCTCGCCGCTGACCTCCAGCCGCACAATGTCCGGCGTGGTCGGCACCGGGCCGCCGCGCCCTCCGCCGCCCGCGCCCGTAAAGATGCGGGTGGGCTGCCAGGGCGTCAGCCCGTCGGCGAGCTGTTCCGGATAGGCCTGTGGGTCGCCGGCAATCTTGAATGCTTCCAGCGCCAGAACGGCCGACGCGGTGTGGTGGCCATGCGTGGTGCTGGGAATGGGCGAGAAGGCGGTCGTGATGACATCCGGGCGGAACATCCGGATCACCCGCACGACATCGCCAAGGATCGCCTGGCGGTCCCAGACGCGAAGCGTTTCGATGTAGTCCTTCGAGAAACCGAAATCGAGGGCCCGGGTAAAGTACTGGCGCCCACGGTCGTCCTTGCGGGCCTCGAGCAGCTCCTGCGTGCGGGCCAGTCCCAACTCGGCATCGAACTCGGGCCCGATCTCGTTTTGGCCACCGTCACCGCGGGTGATTGAGAGATAGGCGGTCTGGTAGTGACGGGCCCGGGCTAGGTACGTGATCTGGAGGGTGTTCTCGTCGTCCGGGTGCGCCGCGATGTGGAGCACGCGACCCATCTGCGCGAACTCACGCAATTCCTGCAGGATCTCGGGCGGGGTGGACGGCGCGGCGGCGGCGCGGGCTGGCACAGCGGTCGCCGCCAGACCGGCGAGCAGGCAGACGCGCGTGAAGGTGGACGAGAGAAGGGAATTCATGCGCGGGCAAAAAACGGCGAATCACCCCGCGCCGGACGGGCGTCTGGACGCGGTGAATCGTGATGCAGCAATGACGGTGGACCGGTTCAGTTCGCGAGGGTGAAAGGCACCGTGAACTGGGTGTTTTCCCACGTGATCGCGATCTGGCCACCGCCCGCCGGGACATTCGTGACGGCAATGGTCAACTGGTCGACCCGCGTGTCCACGGTGTTCCTGATGAGGTCAACGCGCGCCACATCCTGGGTCTCGTCGACCGGGGTGCCCCACTTGCCAATGTTCTTGCTGAAGGCGAGTTTCGACGGGCCGGTCTCCGAAGGCACGAGGTAGAGCGTGTATGCGCCGGCGGGAATCGTGGTGGAGCCGATGACCATAGGCTTGGAGGTCAGCAGCGTGGTTGCCTCATTAGCACCCAGGCGGTCGGCCTTGCCGTAGGGCACGAGCCCTCCCCAGATCTTGCGGATCTCCCCGGTCTTCGCGTCCTTTGAGTAGGGCCGGCCGTAGAAGATGATGATCCGCGGGCTGCCGCGAGGGCCGATTACGGCGCTGGCGACATCATGAGGGCTGGGGCGGGCCTGCTGGGCGCTGAGGGGCAGCGCGGCGGCGAAGGACAGGGCAGTAAGGGCCAGGGCGGTCTGGATGAACTTCATGGTGGGAGCTGCTCCGGGGGTGGTGGTCGGCGGGTGGGTTGCGTGAAAACCAGCCCGGGCCGGGCCGGCAGAGGGAACATTTCAGAAAAGACGGATGAGAGGGAGGTTTTATTCCCGCAAAAACCTGGCTGAAACGCTCGCTATCAATGAGATCCTTCGAGGTCGCCGCGCTTGAGCCGCGGAGCAAACCGGGCCTTGTTCGCGGCCTTCATCGAGGCCTCCTTCGGCCCGATGGTGTTGTGTTTCACCCGCGCCAGCAGGCTGTTGTCCATCGTGATCATGCCATCGGCTCCGCCGCTCTCGATGATCGCACGGGTGTTACTGATCTGACGCTGCGGATCGCGTTGGGCAGCGCCTCATGCTGCAGCAAAATCTCGTGCACCGCGCAATGGCCCTGGGGGATCCGCTTGCAGAGTAGTTGCGCCACCCCCTTGCCAGACAGCGGACCAGCATCACGCGGACCTGATTCTGTTCATTGGCCGGGAAGGCGTTGATGATGCGGGCAACCGTCCTGAGCGCGATGTGGGTGTGCAACGGGCCGAAGATCAGCATGCCCATCGAGGCACCGGAGAGCGTGAGCTTGATCGTATCCAGCTCGCGCATCCCGCCCAGCAGAAGGATATCGGGGTCGTGGCGCATGGCGCCCGTCAGCGCATCGGCAAAGGTGCGGGTGTGCTCACCGACCTCGCGGTGGACAATCACCGACGTCTTGTTCTGGCGCACGACCTCGATCGGGTCCTCGACCGTGATGACGTGGTCCTCGCGCTGCTCGTTCAGCTCATTGACGAGGGCGGCGAGGGTGGTGGTCTTCCCGGCGCCAAGCGCGAAGGTCGTTGACCGTAAAGACTTCGCGAATCTTCCGTCTGAGGGGCGAAACCAATTGCAGGAATTGCGGTCAAAAACAGCCTACCCTTGTCACCATGAAACTCTCCTTCCCCGCCGCTCGCGTCTCCGCCGCCCTGATTCTCGCCTCACTGGTCGGGCTACAATCCGGTTGCCTCATCGTGGCGGCTGGCGCCGCCGGAGCCGGTACCGTGGCCTACATCCGCGGGGGGCTCGAGGCCTCACTCGAGGGCCGCTATGATTCCGTGGTCGCCGCCGCCAACGAGGCCGTGGCTGACCTTCAGTTTGCCCGCATCAGCGAAAACAAGGATGCGCTCACCGCGCTGATTGTAGCGCGCACCGCGGACGACAAGAAGATCGACATCACGGTGACCAAGGTCTCCGCGAACCTCAGCAGGGTGCAGATCCGTGTGGGCGTTTTCGGCGATGAATTCGTCTCGGTCTCGATCCTCGATCGCATCACGGCCAATCTCTGAATCGAGAACACTTAAGATTCCATCAAGGAGCACCACCGCGAAACACACGGAACACACGAAAACCGCCCCGGAATCATGAGTTCTGGGATTTTCGTGTGTTCCGTGTGTTTCGTGGTTCATCGGTTCTTGGTCGTGGTCCGCTCGGCTTGGGATCGAGTGTTGCCAATCCAAGTGAAAGACCGATTGTGGTGGTTTACCAACCATCCACATGCTGAGAAAGATCATCGCGAAGCTGCGCAATGCGATTGCGCCTTCGGCCCCCTCCCAACCGGCTAAGGACGCCGGCAAACCTGTTTTAAAATCCACCCCCCGCCCGGACACACGCCGTGAGCGCGGACCCCGTCCCTCCGGCGGCGCCGGGCCCCAAGCCCAGGCGGACGGCACGCCCCGTCCCCCCCGCGAACCTCGCGAGGGTGGCCAGCGCGGCGGTCGCGGTGGTGGCCGCGAAGGCGGACGCCCCCAGGGCGAGCGCAATGCGGCATCGGGCGAGCGTCGGTCCTTCTCCGGCGGCGGTGGCGGTGGCGGTGGCCGGGGCGAGCGGTCCGGTGGCCACTCCGGCCGCGGTGGCTCCGGCTTTGGTGGCGGCGGCCCCGGCCGCAGCGAGCGCCCGGAGCGTCCCCTCCGTGATGCGACCTTCGAGCACCCGTC
>CAMAXB010000015.1 GCA_945862035.1 Opitutus sp. GAS368 | reverse complement strand
GAGGTAGTCGTAGCTGCGACCGCACGGCATGCTGAGCGAGCGCCGGGTCTGGAACCGCCCGGTGACCGGATCGACCGCGGTGACATTGAAACTCGGATAGATGCGGTGGATGTCCTGATCGATGTACGAGCCATCGGTGCTGGCGAAGTACTTCTGCTCGTTGATCTGGAAAAGCTGGGAGTTGATGAAATTGGCTCCGCCTTTCATCGCGGCGGCATTCGCCGAGAGGAGCAGCTCCACCTTCTCCGCCAGGGGCACCTCGAAGGCGTTGCGCGTCATGGGCGTGCGCCAGCTGACCTCTCCGAGGCCCTTCTGTGGCGCGAGGCGGACGGGCTCGGTCTGCAGATTGGCATTTGCCTTCGCGATCTCGACGGCCTGCGTCGTCGCACGCGCGATCGCATCCGGGCTTAGCTGGTCGACCGAGAAGAAGCCCCAAGCGCCGTTGGCAATCACGCGGACACCGGCGCCGTAGCTCTCATTGTTGGTCACGCCCTGGACCTTGTCTTCGCGGGTCACGATGGACTGGTTTAGGTAGCGACCGATGCGCACATCGGCATAGCTGGCGCCGAGCCGGGTGGCCGTATTGAGGGCGACATCGGCCAGCTGCTTCTTGAGCGCGGCCGGGATGGGCGGACGAGAAGCGAGCTCGGCGGCTCCGCGGCTCCAGGAAGGGAGCAACAGGGTTCCTGCGACCAATCCGGTTCGTTGAAGAAAATCTCGGCGTTTCATGAAAGAATAAGGAGGACTTGCGGGGTGAACTAGCTCAGACGGCATCGGACAGGCTGGAGAATGTGAAGTCGCGCACGACCATCGGCGGGATCAAGCAGGCGTTGGCTCGCTGCGGCCGGCCGAGTGCCTCGAGGTTATTGAGCATGATGACCGGGCTTTCGTTGAAACGGAAATTCTTAACCGCGTACTTGATCTCCCCGTTCTCCACATAGAACGTGCCGTCGCGGGTGAGCCCGGTGTAGAGCAACGTCTGCGGGTCGACCGGGCGGATGTACCACAGGCGGGTGATCAGCACGCCTCGTTCCACGCTTTTGATCAATTCATCGAGACTGGCCGTGCCACCCGCCATGATCAGTCCGGAGATGCCTTCGAAGGCCCCAATCTCGGATCCGATCACGCCACCGCCGCTGACGGGGGGCGTGCCCTCGCCCGCCTGGCCCTGTTTCCGCGCCCAGTAGCGCGAAGAGGCCAGGTTGCTCACGACGCCGTCCTTGATCCAATCCACCCGCGACTGGGGGCGTCCGTCGAAGGACCACTTGTTACCCGGCAGCTCCGGGTGCAGCGGGTCGGAATAGAGGTGGACCCGCTCGTCCATGATCTTTTCGCCCAGCCGGGAGCCCCCGCCCGGCTTGCTGAGGAAGCTGCGACCCTCATCCGTATTCCGCGCATTCATCGCGGAAACCATGTGCCCGATCAGATCGACCGAGGCGGCCGGCTCAAGGATGACCGTGTACTTGCCGGGCTCGATCGCGCGCGTTTCGGCCGAGAGCTTGGCCTTGCGCGCGGCCGTGCGGGTGACCGACTCCGTGTCGAGCAGGCGGACATCGTTAAAGTCGCTCACGCCGTAGCCCGAACCCTTGGCGTCCTTCGTCCGGATCGTGATGGAAAAGCCGACGCCCGTCGACCGCTGGTACCCGCGCAGGCCGCGAGTATTGGCCACGGCCACGAAACTCGCGTTGTCGTCGAGATAGCCGGCCCCGGTCAGGCCCTCCTGATTACAGACGGCGATGCTTTTGGCGACCGCTTCGGCGCGCTGCGCTGGCGTTGTGGACGCGGTTGCCTCGACAAAGGCGCTGGGTTCGACATACGACTGCGGACCGAGGAAGGAAACGTGTTCAGGATTTTCAGGCGCGAGCCGGGCCAGTTCCTCGGATTGACGCACTGCCTTGGCGAGCGAGGCGTCGTCGAATTCGTTGATCCGGGCGCGCCCGGTGCGACGACCGAACGTCGACTGGAGGTCGAGCGTGAGGGTATCCGCGCCACCGCTCGTGGACACGGTATTGCGGGCAAAGCGGAGATTGCCGGAGGAGCCACCGACGAGGCTGGCCTCACATTCGTCCGCCTTGGAAAAGGACAGGACTTTCTGCAGGAGTGCCTGCGCTTCGATTTCAGTGAACAGCGCCATGAAAAACAGGTTTAAAGAGATTGACCCGTGGATCAGATCCGGCGGGCGGTGTTGATGACGTTGACTTTGTCAAAACGGGTGGTCGCGCTGCCATGGGACACCGCGCTGGCCTGGCTGGGCTGGCCCTTGCCATCAGCGAACGTGCCGCCGAGCTGGTAGTCGCTTTGGTCGCAGATGGCCGAGCAGGAGTTCCAGAACTCCTGCGTGTTCGACTGATAGGCCAGATCGCGCAGCATGCCGACAATCTCCCCATTCCTGATTTCGTAGAATAGCTGGCCGCCGAACTGGAAATTATAGCGCTGCTGGTCGATCGAATAGGAACCACGGCCCAGGATATAGATGCCCTTCTCAACATTTCGGATCATATCCGGCACCGCGAGCAGCGTCTGGCCCGCCTGCAGCGACACATTGGGCATGCGCTGGAACTGCACATCGGCCCAACTCTGCGCATAGCTGCAGCCGTCACTCTCCTTCTGGCCAAGAATGTGCGCCTGATCGCGGGTCTTTTGGTAATCAACCAAGATGCCGTCCCTGACCAGCATCCATTCCTTGGCGGGCACCCCCTCGTCGTCATAGCCCACCGCACCCAGTGAACCCGGCTGCGTGCGGTCCGCCACGAAGTTCACCAGCTTGTTCCCGTAGGCGAAGCTCTTGGATTCCCACTTGTCCAGCGTGGCGAAGGACGTCCCGGCGAAATTGGCCTCGTAGCCGAGCACGCGATCGAGCTCCGTCGCATGCCCGACGGATTCGTGGATCGTCAGGAACAGATGCGAGGGGTCGAGCACGAGATCGTAGCGACCAGCCGTCACGGACTTGGCGGAGTGCTTAGCCCGCGCCTGCTGCGCGGCGATGGCGGCGTCCTCAATGATGTCGTAGGAATCAAAGTAGCGCGGCGTCACCCCGGCACGCTTGCCCTGCGGGTCGGCATCGAGATAATCATAGCCCCGGCCGCTCGGGGCGCTGAGCGCGTTGCGGGTCTGGAAGCGCCCGCTTTGGCGGTCGACCGCGGTGACCGTGAAAGTCGGCCAGATGCGATGGATGTCCTGATCGATGTAGGAACCATCCGTGCTCGCGAAGTACTTTTGCTCGTTGACTTGGAAAAGCTGCGAGTTGACGAAATCTGCGCCATGCTTGAGCGCGGCGGCGTTGGCGGCCAGCAGCAGTTCTACCTTTTCCGCGAGGGGAACCTCGACCGGATTGCGTCGGATTGGGGTCCGCCACGTAACCTCACCCAGCCCCTTTTGCGGTGCGAGGATGACGGGCTCGGTCTGCAGCACGGCATTCGCCTTGGCGATCGCAACCGCCTCCTCGGCGGCGCGCGCGATGGTATCGACCGTGAGTTGGTCCGTGGCCATGAAGCCCCAGGCGCCATTCGCAATTACGCGGATGCCGGCACCGTAGCTTTCGGTATTGGTCACGTCCTGCACCCGATCCTCGCGGGTAGCGACGGATTGATTGAGGTAGCGCCCGATGCGGACATCGACATAGGACGCCCCGCGCGCGGTCGCGGCGTTCAGCGCGGCATCGGCCAGACGTTTCTTGAGGCTCCCCGGTAAAGGGTCGCGGCGCGCGAGGTCGGCGGCGGCCCGGCTCCATGACGGCAGGAGGAGAGCGCTGGTAGCCAGCCCGGTGCGCTGGATAAAATGACGGCGATTCATGGCGACAGGGCGCAACGCAACCTGAGACAGGTCGCTTGGGTAGGTTCAACAGGTGACATGCGCTGGACCGGTGGTCAACTCAAGGTACAAGCAGTGCCACCGACGGAATAAAAAAAGGTCCGGGTCGGGGATTTGAGGTCAGTTTGAACCGGCCCGACCCGCGGAGCGCACCACCGACCAACCCAGCCTCTGGCCTTGGACCGCAGCTTCCTGAACTCGGGTTTTTACGCCTCACAGCTGGCCGCGTCTTCGGCCCGCCTACGGCAGCCAGGGGTACTGGCGGGCGTTTGGCTTGCGCTTCTCGCGCTGGGCCGAATGGAATTCCTTGGCCTCGTCGCTCATGTAGTAAAGCAGCGTCGCATTGCCGGCGAGTTCCTGAATGCCTGACTGCCCGTCCAGCTCCGCATTGAAGGCACTCTTGAGCAGGCGGATCGCCAGCGGACTGTGGCCGAGAATCTCCCGGGCCCATTTGACGCCCTCCGCCTCGAGATCGGCCACCGGCACGACCGTGTTGACGAGGCCCATCTCGAGCGCCTGCTGGGCATCGTATTGGCGGCAAAGGTACCAAATCTCGCGGGCCTTCTTCTGGCCGACGATCCGGGCAAGGTAGCTGGAACCGAATCCGCCGTCGAAACTCCCCATGCGAGGGCCCACCTGCCCGAAGATGCCGTTGTCGGCTGCGATGCTCAGATCGCACACCAGGTGCAGGACATGTCCGCCCCCAATCGCGTAGCCGGCGACGAGTGCGATCACGACCTTGGGCATGGAACGGATCAGCTTCTGCAGATCGAGAACATTAAGCCTTGGCACGCCGTCTTCGCCCACATAGCCCGCGTGGCCGCGGACCGCTTGGTCGCCCCCGGCGCAGAACGCGTACTTGCCGTCAGTGTGTGGGCCGGCTCCCGTCAGGAGCACCACGCCAACGGACTGGTCCTCACGAGCGTCGGCAAAGGCATCATAGAGCTCAAACACCGTCTTCGGGCGGAACGCGTTCCGCTTTTCCGGCCGGTTGATGGTGATCTTCGCGATGCCATCGGCCTTGTGATAAAGGATGTCGGTGTAGGTCGTCTTGGCGACCTGCCAGGCGGGTAGACTCATGGCGGCAACGTGGGCCGAACCGGCCGAATTGTCCACGCCGACTTGTCCGGGGGGACCAGCGGCCGATTGCAACCCATTTTCTCGCAGGGGGGCAAAAAGGCTTGGATGCAACCGATGCCGACCTGAGACTTACCTCATTCATGAGCAGTGCTCCCGCCACCCAGTCACCGGTTGAACGTGTGAAGCTGGCCCTTTGCCTGGGGGCGCTCGGCGTGGTCTTTGGCGACATCGGCACAAGTCCGCTTTACGCGCTGCGCGAATCGGTGAGCCAACTGCCCGCCACGGATCAGGTCATGGGCGTCTTCGGCGTGCTTTCGCTTATCTTCTGGTCACTCCTGATCGTGGTCTGCCTGAAGTACATTACCTTCGTGACCCGCGCCGACAACCGCGGCGAGGGCGGCGTTTTTTCCCTCTTTTCGCTAGGCCGTTTCGATCAGACCAAGGGCCGCCGAGGCATCGGGGTTGGCGTGCTCGTCATTCTAGTGGGGGCCGCCATGCTCTGCGGCGAAGGGGTCATCACGCCGGCCATTTCCGTGCTCAGCGCGGCGGAAGGCATCAAGCTGCTGGTGCCCGGCGCCGAGCCTTTTGTCGTGCCGTTTGCCGTCGTCGTCCTCGTCGGCATTTTCTGGTTTCAGAGCAAGGGCTCGATGACGATCGGGCGCATCTACGGGCCGGTCATGCTCGTCTGGTTTATCTCAATCGGGCTGCTCGGCCTCGTCCATATCGTCAAGAATCCGGCAGTGCTGCAGGCGCTCAATCCCTGGCATGGGCTGCACCTGCTGGCCACCCATCCGGCCGAGATCGGACTCATTCTGGGCGGGGTCGTTCTTTCCATCACCGGGGTCGAGGCGATCTTTGCGGACATGGGGCACTTCGGCCGCAAAGCAATCCAGCGAGCCTGGTACTTTGTAGCCATGCCGGGGCTGGTGCTGAACTACTTTGGCCAGGGCGCGTACGTCCTCAGCCATCCCGAGGGCATCGCAAATCCGTTTCTCGGCGTGGCGCCGGCCGGGGTGCTGCGCGTGAGCCTGATGATTCTTTCCGTCCTGGCGGCGATCATCGCCAGCCAGGCGATGATCTCCGGCACCTTCTCTCTGATCCGACAGGCCATGCAGCTGGGCTTTTTTCCGCGGCTCAAGGTTCTGCACACTAGCTCCGAGCAGAGCGGCCAGATCTACATCCCGTTGATCAACACCTTTCTTGCGCTTGGGAGCATCGCGACCGTCCTCGGTTTTCGCTCTAGCTCCAACTTGGCCTCGGCCTACGGTATCGCCGTCACCTCCGCGATGACCGTCACCACCTTCGCGCTCTACTTTGTGGCCATCCACACTTGGAAATGGCCGCGCTGGCAGGCTGCGGGTCTCTGCCTGCTCTTCGGGCTGATTGACGTCATCTTCCTGCTCGCCAACGCGCACAAGATCGTCGACGGCGGCTGGCTCCCCCTCGCGATCAGCGCCGGCCTACTCGCGGTCATGCACACTTGGAAGAGTGGTCGGAACGAGATTCAGGAGAAGGTCTACGGTGGCGCGATCACCGAACTGGAGCTCTCCAGCATTGCGCGTAGCAAGAACATCGTCCGGGTCCAGGGCAGCGCCATCTTCATGGTCGCCACGCCGAAGGGCACCCCCCTCGCCCTCCTGCATCACCTCAAGGCCAACAAATGCCTGCAGCACACGGTCGTGCTCCTCACCATCACCACCGAGGACGTGCCCCAGGTGCAGGACGAGGATCGCTTCTCCCTCGATAACATGGGCGAAGGCGTCTGGCGCGCCATCGGCCGCTACGGCTACATGGAGTCGCCCGACGTGAGCAAGCTGGTCGAACGCATCCGCGCCCAGGGCGTCCCCGTGAATCTGCAGGCCACCACCTTCTACTTCAACCGGGAGATGATCATCACGGGCGGCGACGCCCGCATGTTCGAGTGGCAGAAGGCCCTCTATGCCTTTCTCAGCCGCAATGCCCGCCCGGTGAAGGATTATTACCGGATCCTGCCGACGCAGATCATCGAGATCGGCCTGCCCGTTCAACTCTGATCGTGACGGCGGACGAGTTCCTCTTCGCCCCTGGTGCACGAGGACTACGACGAGGTCCGCGCCCGGTGGGAGCGGTCAACCGGCATCGGTCTCAACGAATCCGATACGCGTGAGGCGATCGGGCTCTTTCTCACCCGCAACCCCGGGCTCAGCCTGGTCGTGCTGGCGCCCGGGGGTGCAATGGCGGAGGCGGTGCTGGTCGGACACGACGGTCGGCGCGGCCATCTGCACCACCTCGCGGTTGACAAGGCGCACCAGCGTCGAGGTCTGGGCCGCCGTCTCGTGGGCAGGCTTTGCGGGATTTGCGCGCGCTCGGGATCCCTAAGACCAATCCCTCCCTGTTCTCCGACAACGCGGCCGGCCGCGCCTTCTGGCTCCATGAGGGGTGGTCCGTGCGGGACGACCTCGCGGTGCTGCAGCGCGGTTCCGGCGGCGGCTAAGGCTGCCTGCATTCGCTCAGGTGGCGGCCGCAGCGGTAAACAGACGTTTGCGCGTCGCCGCGTCGCGCTTCCGATCGGTCCGCAGTTCCAGCACCCGCACGCCTAGGGCTGGCGGTCGCGCGATGAGGTCGACAACCTGGGCCCAAGGTTCGACCGCAACATGCGTCACGGCGTGCGCCGCGCACAGCGCCGCGAAGTCGACTTTCTGCGGCGTGGCCCAGTAGTCCTCAAACGGAGGATCGAACTGCGCCACCGGCAGATGCCCGAAGATGCCTCCGCCGTCGTTGTTGATCAGCACAATCGTCAGCCCCCCGCGGAGCTTGGGTGTCAGCAGAAATCCGTTCGAGTCATGCAGGAGCGCGAGGTCGCCCGTGAGCAGCACGGTCGGCACGCCACCGTGGGCAATCCCCACCGCGGTCGAGAGTGTGCCATCAATGCCATTCGCCCCGCGGCTGAAGTGGATCCGGTGCCCGGTGCTGCCTGATGGCCACAGGTACTCGAGATCGCGCACCGGCATGCTGTTCGCCGTACACACGGCTGTACCCCGCGGGAGGTGACGCGCGAGGAGCCAGGCGGCCTTGCCCTCGAATCGCTCGCTCATGCCTTCCATCGCCGCGGTCAAGGCGGAGCGCACGCGCAACTCCGCCGCGCGCCAAGCCTGACGATAGCTGGCGTCGGGAATCGTGCTCCCTTCCGCGACGACCTGCTCCGGCTGCGCGCGCAGCCAGCGGGTCCGTCCATGCAGAGCATCGCGATTCACTTCGGTCGCCGCAACGAGGACCACCTCGGCGCCGCTCGCCTCCAGCCAGGAACGCAGGACCTTGCTGGTGGGCCAGGCCTCGAGGCAGAGCACGGTGCGGGGCACGAGATCCCGCGCCACGGATTCATTGCGCAGGATGGCATCATAGGTCGCGACCACTTCAGTTCCGTGATGCCGCAGCGGTGACAGGGCATCCGCCAGGATCGGCCATCCCAGTTGCGCCGCAAGCGCACTGATCCTCGCCGCGTAGCCCGCCGGATCCCGCGGCTGCGCGGGTCCCGCGATGATGAGGCCCCGCCCTGTCGCGGCCTTCTGACGGAACACCGCCTGCGGCGCCGACGCGGATACCGTTTCAAGGTGATCAAAGAACGCGGGGTCCCAGTCCACGACGAGGCCCGAGGCCGACCCGTCCTCGATCGGAGGCAGCGGATCACGAAAGGGCACATTCAGATGCACCGGGCCCGCCTCTGGGCCGAAGCTTCGCCCCACCGCATGCGCAACCGTCTGCCTGAGGTAGCGGAGCAATTCCATCCGTGGCTCCGGCACCGCGAGTTCATGGTAAAACTGAACGAAGCGCCCAAAAAGCTTGGTCTGGTCGATCGTCTGGCCCGAGCCGCAATCCCGCATCTCGGGCGGACGATCCGCCGTGAGGATCACCAGCGGCACGCCACTTTCCGCTGCCTCAATGACCGCCGGAAAGTAGTTCGCGCACGCGCTGCCACTGGTGCAGACCAGCACAACGGGTTCTCCGGTCTGCCGCGCCTGGCCGAGGGCAAAGAATGCCGCCGAGCGCTCGTCCAACACCGGAATCGCCTCGATGCCCGGATGCCGCACCAGCGCCATGGTCAGCGGCGTCGACCGCGACCCCGGCGAAACGATGGCGCGGGAAACCCCCGAGCGCACGAGGGTCTCGACCAGCACACTACACCACAGCGAATTTGTGTTTCTGAAATCCAAGGCCGTCATGAACTCCCTACTATGGGTCCCCGCCGCCGAACTTCAACCGCGTTGCCATGAACGCCGACCGCCCACCATCCCAGCCACCGAGCGCACCCCGGAATGTGTCACGTAATACGTGACACATTCCGGGCGGTTGAGGGGGTCCGGCGGTGGTCGGAAGTGACACGTGTTTGCGGTCACCGGCGGTACCGTGGCCCCGGGCGGCGTTGGGCTATGGGCCGAGGGCGGAAACATTGGCCGTTTTCCCTATCGCCATGCCGCCCGCAACCCTGCTTCAAAAGAGGCCCTTTTTGACCATGTTGATCCTTCGTGGCTCTCCCGCCCTCTCCGCTTTCCGGCTTCAGAAGCTCACTGAGAGCCTGGTCGCCTCCGAACTCCCGGTCCGCGGTCTCAGCGCGACCTTCGTTCATGTGGTCGAATCGACCGCGGAATTGAGCCCGTTCGAGCGGCAGGTCCTCGAGCGGCTGCTGACCTACGGACCCCGGCGGTCCGCCGCCCCGGTCTCCGGGCTCCAGCAGGTTGTCGCTCCTCGTCCGGGCACCATTTCCCCCTGGTCGTCCAAGGCGACGGATATCGCCCACACCTGCGGACTCACCGCGATCAAGCGCATCGAGCGCGTCGTGGCGTACACGATTGATCTGGGCGATGCCACGCTCACCCCAGCGCAACAGATCACGCTTGCCGCCAAGCTGCACGACCGCATGACCCAGGCCGTATTCCCGACGCCGGAGGCCTGTGCCGTACTCTTCCGGCGCGAGGAACCCCGCCGGATGGCGAGCGTCCCCGTTCTGGCGCAGGGCCGCGCCGCGCTTGTCGCGGCCAATGCCTCGCTGGGCCTCGCCCTGGCGGACGATGAGATCGACTACCTCGTCCAGGCCTTCACCACGCTCGCGCGCGACCCAAACGACATTGAGCTGATGATGTTCGCGCAGGCCAATTCCGAGCACTGTCGCCACAAGATCTTCAACGCGACCTGGGAAATCGACGGTGCCGCCAAGGACCGCTCGCTGTTCCAGATGATCAAGAATACGTACCAGCTTCACAGCGAGGGCATCCTGTCCGCCTACAAGGACAATGCCGCCGTGATCGCGGGTACGCGCGGCGGGCGGTTCTACGTCGATCCCCGGACGCAGGTCTACTCGGCCCACGACGAGGATATCCACCTGCTCTGCAAGGTGGAGACGCACAACCACCCCACGGCGATCTCCCCGTTCCCGGGCGCGGCCACGGGTTCCGGGGGCGAGATTCGGGATGAAGGCGCAACCGGCCGCGGCTCGAAGCCCAAGGCTGGCCTCGTCGGCTTCACCGTCTCGAATCTCAAGATTCCGGGCGCCCTGCAGCCCTGGGAGAAGGAGCATGGCAAGCCGGGTCGTATCGTCTCGGCGCTCGACATCATGATCGAGGGGCCGCTCGGGGGCGCCGCATTCAACAATGAGTTCGGCCGGCCCGCCATCAATGGCTACTTCCGCACCTTTGAGGCCGAGGTCCCGGCGGCGGGTGCGCAGGGCGGCACCGAGCTGCGCGGCTATCACAAGCCCATCATGCTCGCGGGCGGTCTGGGCAACATCAAGGGCGAGCATATCAAGAAGGCCGCGATCAACCCCGGCGATCAGCTGATCGTCCTCGGCGGACCGGCCATGCTGATCGGCCTCGGCGGCGGTGCCGCCAGCTCGATGGCAAGCGGCTCCGGTCAGGAGGATCTCGATTTTGCGAGCGTCCAGCGCGACAACCCCGAGATGGAGCGCCGGTGCCAGGAGGTCATCGACCGCTGCTGGGCGCTCGGCTACGAGAACCCGATCTCCTTCATCCACGACGTCGGCGCGGGCGGCGTTTCCAACGCCCTGCCCGAACTCGTCAACGACGGCGGCCGCGGTGGCCGCTTCAACCTCCGCAAGCTCCCGAACGACGAGCCGGGCATGAGCCCGCTCGAGCTCTGGTGCAACGAATCGCAGGAACGCTACGTCCTTGCCGTGCCGGCCGACCGCATCGCCACGTTCCGCCAGCTCTGCGCACGGGAGCGCTGCCCGTTCGCGATCGTCGGCGAGGCCACCACCGAGCGCCGGCTCGTGCTGGAGGATCCCCATTTCGGCAACACGCCGATCGACATGCCCCTCGACGTGCTCCTCGGCAAACCGCCGCGCATGCACCGCCAGGAGACTTCGCTCCGACGCCCGCAGCGGCCGCTCGTGCTCGGGGACCTTTCGCTCAAGGAAGCCATTCACCGGGTACTCATTCACCCGACCGTGGCCGACAAGACCTTCCTCATCGCCATCGGCGACCGGACCCTCGGCGGGCTGATCGCCCGCGACCAGATGGTTGGACCCTGGCAGGTGCCCGTGGCCGATTGCGGCGTGACCGCGGCCGCCTTCGATGTCTACACCGGCGAGGCCATGGCGATGGGCGAACGCACCCCGGTCGCAGTCAACCACGCGGCCGCGTCCGCACGGCTGGCGGTGGGCGAGGCGCTCACCAATCTCGTGGCCGCGCAGATCGGCGACCTCGGCAAGGTCAATCTCTCCGCCAACTGGATGGCTGCGCCCGCCGTCCCCGGTGACGCCGCCGATCTGTACGCGGCGGTCCACGCCGTCGGCATGGAATTGTGCCCCGCCCTCGGGATCACCATTCCCGTCGGCAAGGACTCCATGAGCATGAGCACGGTCTGGAATGACCCTGCGACCAGGCAGAGGAAGCGTGTTACGGCCCCCGTTTCCCTGATCGTATCGGCTTTCGCCGCCGTCGCGGACGTGCGCAAGACCCTGACGCCCCAGCTGCAGACGGATCCCGCGCTCGGGGAGACCACCCTCCTACTCATCGACCTCGGCCGCGGCCAGAACCGGCTCGGCGGGTCGATCCTCGCCCAGGTGGTCAGCCAGATGGGAACGGAGCCGCCCGATGTGGACCATGCGGCAGACCTCAAGGGGTTTTGGAACGCAGTCCAGCAGCTCGGTCACGACGGGAAGCTCCTCGCGTATCATGACCGCGCGGATGGCGGCCTGCTTGCGACGGCCGTCGAGATGGCCTTCGCCGGACACACCGGAGTCGATCTCGTGTTGCCCGAGAACTCCTCGGCTTTCGCGCCACTCTTCAGCGAGGAACTGGGCGCCGTGATTCAAGTTCGGGCCGCGGACCTCGCGGCGGTTCAGACTATCCTGTCGAACCACGGTCTGGCTTCCGCCACGTCCGTCGTCGGATCAGTCAACGCGATCCACGCGGTCCGCATTCGCCAAGGCGGACACGAGCTGTTCGCAGAGGACCTTTTCGCTCTCCGTGCTCTCTGGTCGGATGTCACCCGCCGGATTCAGGGCCTGCGCGACAATCCCGCGTGCGCCGAGATGGAGCATGCGGTCCGCATTGACCGCGGCAATCCGGGCATCACTCCCGTGCTCAGCTTCACCCCGACGGCTCCCGCGATCATCGGCCGCGGTGGCCGCCCAAGTGTGGCGATCCTGCGTGAGCAGGGCGTGAACGGCGAGGTCGAGATGGCGGCGGCCTTCACCCGCGCCGGTTTCACCGCGATCGACGTCCATATGACGGACATCCTCAGCGGCCGCGTTCAGCTCAAGGATTTCCGCGGCCTCGCGGCCTGCGGCGGCTTCAGCTATGGCGACGTGCTGGGGGCCGGCGAAGGCTGGGCCAAGAGCGTATTGTTCAACGAACGTGCGCGGACCGAATTCGCGGCTTTCTTTGCGCGCGAGAACAGCTTTGCCCTCGGCGTCTGCAACGGCTGCCAGATGATGAGCAATTTGAAGTCGATTATTCCCGGCGCCGACGCCTGGCCCCGTTTCGTGCAGAATAAGAGTGAGCGCTACGAGGGCCGTTTCGTGTCGGTCCGACTCGAGTCGAGCCCCAGCATCCTCTTCCGCGGGATGGAGGGTTCCGTCATCCCGATCGCCGTCGCCCATGGCGAGGGCTATACCGAGTTCGCGGACCCGACGGCGGCGCAGGCCTTCAGTGCCTCCGGGTTGGTCGCAGGCCGCTTCGTCGACAACCACCATCAGATCACGGAGCAGTATCCGCTCAATCCGAACGGCGCGCCGCTCGGCATGACCGCACTCACGACCACCACGGGTCGCGTCACGATCATGATGCCCCACCCGGAGCGCGTCTTCCGTTCGGCCTGCATGAGCTGGTCGCCCAAGACTTGGGGCGAGGATTCGCCCTGGATGCAGCTGTTCTACAACGCCCGCTCCTGGGTTAGCTGATTCCTTTCCATGCCCCTCCGCGTTCTCGCCGTCGATGACTCGAAAATCCTGCGCAAGGTCATCAAGGAGACGCTCGCGCCCTTTGACTGCGACGTCGCCGAGGCCACCAATGGCTACAATGCGCTCTTCGCGATTGAGCGCGAACGCCCGGACCTGATCCTGCTGGATGTCGCCATGCCCGTGATGGATGGCGTCTACTTTCTCGAGCAGATCAAATCCGTGCCCGCGATCCGGGATATCCCGGTCATCATGCTGACGTCCCCCGCGGACCATAGGCTGATCCCCACCCTGCCGCAACTCGGGGCGGCGGGTCATCTGGTCAAGCCCTTCAAGCCCGCGGCGCTGCTGGAGTTGATCCAGCAACACGTCACGCTGAATCCTGCAATCAAGCGCGGGAGCTGAACGCCGGTCCACCGGAGCGGCGCAGAACGGGACGAAGCAATGAAACCAGTTGCCCGGTCGCGTCGTCACGGGCAATGTCCCTGAGCTACCCTTATCCTCATGAACATGCCCCGTCGCTCCTTCCTCAAAACCACATTGGCCGCCGGCGCGACCGGGGCCCTTGTTTCGCCCCTGGCCGCCACAACCGGCCCGACGGACCGCGAGTTCTACGAACTCCGCTGCTACCACCTGCAGGCAGGCACCCGCCTCAAGCAGGAACCGGACGCCGCTCTCCTTGATGGCTACCTTGAAGGTGCGCTGCTGCCCGCGCTTGATTCGCTCGGCGTCAGGAACGTCGGCGTGTTCACCGAGCTGGACGTCAATCGGGCTTCTGAAACCCGCACACCCAAGGCTGGTTCGCCGGTCTGGGTCTTGATTCCGCACGACTCCCTCGCCGCGCACGTGCAGGTCGCGTCCGCCCTCGCGCTGGACGCCGCGCAGCAACAGAAGGGTGGCGCATATTTGAAAGTCCCCAAGGCAACGCCCGCCTTCGAGCGCATCGACAGCTGGCTCTACCTGGCGTTTAAAAGCATGCCGAAGATGGAGCTGCCCGCCTTCTCCCGCGCGCGCGCCCCCGGCCGGGTGTTCGAGATGCGCGACTACGAGAGCCACAGCGAACTGGCCGCGCTCAACAAGATGGCGATGTTTGACGACGGCGAGACCCAGCTGATGCGCGATCTTGCCATGAACCCCACGTTCTTTGGCCAAGGCATCGCGGGCCCGAACCTTCCCCACCTGCGCTACATGACGGCCGGTTCCGACCTCGTGGCGCATCTCTCAGCCTGGGCCAAGTTTGGCCCGGATCCCCGCTGGCAGAAGATGCGCGTCGACCCGATCTACAAGGACAACACGTCGCTCAACACGGCGCGCTTCCTCGCCCCCAAGGGGTACTCCCAGATGTGAGGTTCCACGCCTGGCCGCCGACGCGCGGCCAGGCGTTTTGCGAGGGTCGGGCTCCAGCGTGTCTAGGGCGAGATTACAAGGGTCCTGCGCTGACGATGGGTCCTCGGGAAAGACCTGGTCGGCGGAGCCCTGATCGCAAGGGAATGCGTCACCGAATCGCGCGACCGTCGGGCGCGAGCCCGGGCGGGACGAGATCGATGATTGCTCACGGCCGCACGGTTCCCGGCCCGGGTGGATCCGCAGGGCGAACTACTTCGGCTCGATGATCAGGACCGTTCCAAGTGGGACGCGCAGCTGATCGGCGAAGGTTTGCAGCATGTCGTCGACGCCGCCCGCGGAGACGAGCTCACCGAGTACCACCTGCAAGCCGGCATTGCCGCGATTCACTGTACGGCCGCGGACGCCAAGGCCACCGACTGGCCGCGAATTCTTCGTCACTATGACGCCCTGTACGCGCTCAAGCCCTCGCCCATCATTGCCCTGAACCGGGCCGTGGCGGTGGCGCAGGTGCACGGTCAGCAGGCGGGCCTGAACGAACTGGCGACCATGCCCCAGCGCGAGCGGCTGGCGCAGAATCACCTGCTCCCGGCAGTCGAGGGAGAGTTCTACTGGCGGCTGAAGGATCACCGGGCAGCAGCGGAGAGCTTCCGGCGGGCGTTGCGGCTCTCCCAGGTTGGTCCCGAACAGGCCTTCCTGGCCCGGCGATTGGAAAGTGCCGAGGATCTCAGCGGACCTCGCTGAGCGGGATCGACTCCCGGGGGGCGTCCTACGGCGGACCGCTTCAGCGAAGGAGTGCTTCCAGTGAAAGTTTTAATTATGAGGCACCCGTTCCCATGGGTATCCCTGCCACTTCCCGCTTCGTGCGGCCTTCAGGAGCGGCGATCCAGCTCGCGCACCCCGACCAGCAGCGCAGCCACGACCACGACGACGAGCCACGGGATCGCATTCAGGGACCAGCCGGCCAGCGCGCCGGCAGCGGCGGGAACCAAGGCGGCGCCCACATACGCTCCGCCCGACTGCCGCCCGATCACCGTCTGCACCGCATCCGCCTGGAACCGCCGGGGGACCTCGTGCATCAGACAGGGGTACAGCGGGGCAAAACCCAGCCCGAGCAGACCGAGCGAGGTCAGCGCAACCGGAACGGTGGGCGCCAGAGCGAAGCCCACCGCACTGGCGAGGGCCAGCCAGGCGCCGAGATGGACGCAGCGCCGATTGCCGACCTGCGCCACAATGAATCCGGTGGTGATGCGTCCCACCGTGATCCCGCCAAAGTAAAGGGCCGTGCCCCAGGCGGCGACGTCCGCCGAATAGCCCCGCGCCACGACCAGAGCGCTGCCCGCCCACACCCCAAGGGTCATCTCCGCGGCAACATAGAGTGCGAAGAGCACCGGCGAGAGCCAGCCGACGAACGACCCCGCCGGGTGACGGCGGGCGGCCGGCGCCGTCACTCCGGAAACAGCTTCGCCCGCGGACGCCACGACCTGCTGCGGGGCCGAGGCCCAGAGCGACAAGGTCGCAAGGAAAACCATGGCCAACGCAAGCTGCATCACGCCCAACGTCGCGTAACCACCCCTCCAGCCGTGTCCGGCCGCGACCGCCCACCCCATCACCAGAGGCCCGCTGCTGGCCCCGATTCCCCAGCAGGCGTGCAGCCAGTTCATGTGGCGCCCGCTGTAGTGCCGCGCGACAAATCCGTTGAGGCCCGCATCCACCGCCCCGGCCCCCAGACCCAGCGGAATGCCCGCCCAGTAAAGCCAGGCGATACCCTTGGCTTCAGACAGGGTCACCAGCGCGCATCCGGTCAGCAGACAGCTGGCCAGCACGACCGGACCGGTGCTGAAGCGGGCGATGACCCGTCCGCTGAGAAAACCCGACAGCGCCGCGAGCGATGTGATGATGGTCATCAACGTCCCGGCGATGCCCACGGGCACGCCGAGCTCCGGATAGGCCTCGGGCCACGCCACGCCCAGCGTTCCGTCCGGCAAACCAAGGCTCACGAAGCCAGCGTAGATCACTGCCAGCAGCAGGAGTCCGGATAGGCGGTTCGACATAAGCCCCACCAGACGGCCAAGCCCGGCGCTGGACGGCAATCCGAATCCCCCGCCGACGGCCGCCGCCGTTCTGGCCGACCGGCCGGCGGGTCCGCATTTCCGGCTATCCTTCCGGATAATTACCGCTAGTTTCCGGACTTCCTCATGTTTACCCCCGGTACCTTCGCACCGCCCTCTTCCCCTCGCGCCACACGCGTCATGCTGCTCGGTTCAGGCGAACTCGGAAAGGAGGTCGTGATCGAGCTCCAACGCTACGGCTGCGAGGTGATTGCCTGCGATCGCTACGCGGGAGCTCCGGCCATGCAGGTGGCGCACCGTCACCATGTCTTCTCCATGCTCGACGGCGCGGAGCTGCGGCGCGTCATCGCTCTTGAGAAACCCGACCTAGTTGTACCCGAGATCGAGGCGATTGCCACTGATGTCCTTGTCGAGCTCGAGGCCGCTGGTCAGCGCGTCATCCCCACGGCCCGCGCTGCGCGCCTGACCATGAATCGCGAAGGCATCCGTCGCCTGGTGGCGGAGGAACTCGGCCTGCCCACGTCGCCCTACCGTTTTGTTGCCACGGAATCCGAGGCGCTCGCGGCGGGTGGCGCGCTGGGATTTCCCTGCGTACTCAAACCCCTCATGTCTTCGTCCGGCCACGGACAGAGCGTCGTCAAAACGCCCGGCGACATGGCCGCGGCCTGGCGCTACGCCCAAGAGGGCGCGCGCGCGGGGGCGGGCCGCTGCATCGTCGAAGGTTTCATCCGCTTCGACTACGAGATCACCGTGCTCACGGTCTCCGCAGTGAACGGAATCCAATGCTGCCCGCCCGTCGGTCATGTTCAGATCGACGGCGACTACCGCGAAAGCTGGCAGCCCGCTGCAATGTCTCCCGCCGCCTGGGCCAAGGCTCAGGCGATCGCCCGCACTGTCGTCGGCAATTTGGGCGGTTGGGGTCTGTTCGGCGTTGAGGCCTTCGTGTGCGGCGACGAGGTGATCTTTAGCGAGGTCAGCCCGCGGCCGCATGACACCGGGCTGGTGACCATCGGAAGCCAGACGTGGTCTGAATTCGCGCTGCACGCCCGCTCCATTCTCGGTCTTCCCGTTCCGCCCATCGAAGTCCTGCGTCCAGCCCATAGCGTGGCGATCCTCGGCCATGGCACCGGCGTTCCGGTCGTCACCGGCGTGGACCAAGCCTTGGCCATTCCCGAGAGCCAGGTGCGAATTTTTGGCAAACCCGAGTGCAAGGGTCATCGCCGTCTCGCCGTGGCGATTGCGAGCGGGGCGACCCCCGAGGAGGCCCGCGACCGCGCGCGGGCGGTCGCGAGCGCCCTAACAATTACGATCATATCCGCGCCCTGATCGCGGCGTCGGCGCGTCAGCGGAACCCTTTCGAATGCTCTCGGGAGGAATGTCTGTAATTTTAACGGGCCGGCGGGTTTATCGGCACAGCCAAACGATTTTCCGCCCTGTCCCTCCCCCGCTACTCGCCTCCGCCCTTCTCTTCTCTTTCGCGCCTGACGCGCGCGCCGCTATTACCGAAAAACTCGCCCGCAGCTACCCTCTGCCAGCCGATGGGGTCCGCCGGCTGGAGAATGTGAGTAGCGACATCACGATTGAGGCCGAGAAAGGCAAGGAGGTCCCGATTGAGGCGGAAAAACGCGACCGCGATCCTCGGGATCTGCAGCAGATCACCATCGACTTCGAGGCCCGGCCGGGACGCGTGGCCGTGAAGACCACCCTCGCCAAAAATCCGAGCAACCGGATTCCGGGCCAGGGCAGCCGCGCAGCCGTGACGTACATGGTGCGCGTGCCCCGCGACGCTCGCTTCGAACGGATCGCCTCGGTGAACTCCTCCATCACGGTCCAGGGTGTCCGTGGACCAGTGGAACTCCACGCAGTCAGCGGTTCCGTTCGAGCGGACGGCCTCGCCCGCGACACCCGGCTCGAATCGGTGAACGGCAGCATCACCGCCGATGTCGGCTCCCTTGAAAACGTCCGCTCGGTCGACCTCAAGTCGGTCTATGGCCAGATCGAGCTCACTGTGCCCAAGGGAGCCAACGCCCGTAGTGATGTCCGGACCACCAACGGACGCGCCTCCGTCGAGCCGGCCATCACGCTCAGCGATTCGGGCAGGCGAAGAATTTCCGGCGAAATCGGCATGGGCAGCGGCCCCCTGCTGAGAGCCGAAACCACCAATTGCAGCGTCACGGTGCGTGAGCGCTGAACCAGCGAATCCTTTGCCGCTCGCTCGACCGTCACTCGGCGCCTGGCACCTTGTGTCTCCGGTTCGATTGGGTAGGGTTTGCATCGGGATTGGTTCGGTCCCGTTGCCTCTGATCGCTCCCGGGCCTCGCGGGCTGTAGCGCAGAGGGAGGCCCGCGGGCAGCTCTCGATTTTTGAATTGATCGGGCGCGCCTCCACCGCGCCTTGCGGTCCGGACTAGGCCGCGTATCATCCTGTCCATGGTTGTGCGCTTCCCCCTTTTCCGGCGGCTCCCCCTCGCCGCGCTCCTCGCTGGTCTCGCGCTCGCCTCCCCTGCGCTCCGCGCGGCCTTCACTCTGCGCGGGGAGTTGACCGCGCCCTTCGCGCGAGGGTCGGTAACGATTCAGCGCGAGTCGCTTGAGGACCGGAGCCTGACGCCGGTCGCGACTGGAGCCCTTGCCGCGGGGCGTCTCGACCTGAGGGTGGAGGCGGAACCCGGTCTCTACCGACTGAGCCTAGGCGACCTCCAGGTGCCCTTCGTGGTCGGTGCCAACCAGACGCTCGTCGTCGCGGTCGCGACCGGCGGGAAGACCCTGAGCCTGACCGGCTCTCCTGATCAGGACGCTTTCGTAGCCTATGAGGCCTTTCGCGCCGAATCGCTAGACCGACATGTGCTGCGAGTGCGCGAGGCAATCCGGTCCGCGGGTGCTGCGGGGAACACCGCGGAGATCGACCGACTGACCGAAGACGAGGTCACGGGTTATCAGACGCATCGGCGGGAGCTGAACGATTTCACGTTGCAGAGGCTCATGGGAACGGCGGCGCTCTATGCGGCCTCGCTTCGCTGGGACGGTGACCATCGTCTCGACGAACTCAAGGAGGCAGTCCGAGTCTATGCCGCCGCGGTGCCGGGCGCCGGGATCGTGCAGGAAATGGAAGGACGGATCGCCCGCTTCGAAGCCGTCGCCCTTGGCGCCGTCGCGCCCGCGCTCAGCGGCCCGACTCCGGAGGGCGGCGAGCGCTCACTCGCCAGTCTTCGCGGCAAGGACGTGCTCGTCGATTTCTGGGCTTCCTGGTGTGCACCCTGCAGGATTGAGAATCGGAACTACGTGGCGCTCTACGAGAAGTACCGGGGAGCCGGCTTCGAGATCCTGGCGGTTTCCGTCGATCAGAGCGGTGCAGGATGGCGCGACGGCATCAAGAAAGACAACGCCACTTGGCAGCACATCTCTGACCTGACGGGTTGGAAGACACCCCTTGCGGCGCGTTACAACGTGTCCGCCCTCCCGGCGAGTTTCCTGCTGGATCCCGCGGGACGCATCCTCGCCAAGGATGCGCGCGGCCCGCGCTTGGCCGCGCTGCTGGAGCAACACCTCGGCCGCGCTGTCGCCCGCTGACCTGATTCTTCTGCGCTTACTTGGCCGGGGCACCAAGACGGGCGACGAGGCCGTCGATTAGCGCCTCCGCCTGAAACTGGGCGAGCGCCCGACTCTCAGTTGCCGAGCGGGATTCGAAGGCCTTGGTCGCCGTGTCGAAGATATCGGCCAGCCAGGCCTCCTTGGCGTCATGCATCGCGCCACTCTCGGTGAATTCCTTGGCCGTACCCGGGCGTCCCACGAAGCGCGGAGTGAGGTCGTCGCCAAACCAAATCCGCCACTCCTGCACGTCCGCAAAGTAGATCGCGAGAACACCCGCCGGGGCCGTGCCCAGTTTGGCCGCCTGGGCGCGCATGTAGGCGCCCGGCTCGCTATCTTCAGCGTCGGTGGGCGACGCCGCGTGACCGCGCATGAGGACCTTGATCTGCGTGGCGCGCTCGAAGCGGGCCAGACGGGCTTCGACTGACTGCACCCAGGCCGGGTCAATGGGCTGAAGCTCTGCGGCAATCGTGAGATAGGCCGACGCCGCCGGTGTCTGCGCTGCGAGCGCCACGCCGCCGACCAACCCGGCCACCAACGCCATCCCGATCCGCAGAGGTAGTCTCATGTCACGGAAAGTTGCCGGACCGCAGACGCCGGGGCAAGCCGCCATCGCGCACTTATCGGTGCGGCGGACGGGCTCCGGCTCTGCGTGCGCAGGTGGCCTTCCACTCGGCCTACTTCGCGGTGCCATCGCGGCCCGGACGCTCGAATCAACCCGTGAGGGAGCCGCCCGCCAGCTCGCCGG
>CAMAXB010000014.1 GCA_945862035.1 Opitutus sp. GAS368 | reverse complement strand
CGGGGGATATAGAACCCGTTCGGTCGACGACCGAAGATGATCTTGTCGTCATGGCCCTCGACCATGCCGCTCGCACCGACGCGGAAGTGATGGTCCATCACGTTGTGGCCCAGCTCGCCGGAGCTGCTGCCCAATCCCTCGGGCCAAATCTCCGTGGCCGAGTTCATGAGGATTGAGGTGGAGTGGAAGGACGAGGCGCAGAGAAAGACGATCTTCGCGTCGAAGTCGTAGGTCTGGCCGGTCTCCGAATCGAGCACCTCGACGCCGCGGGCCCGCTTCGCGTCCTTGTCGTAGCGGAGCTTGGTGACGAGTGAGAACGGCCGCAGGGTGAGATTTCCCGTCTTCACGGCGGCGGGCAGGGTCGACGACTGCGTGCTGAAGTAGGCGCCGAACGGGCAGCCCAGGGAGCACTTGTTGCGAAACTTGCAGTCGTTCCGGCCTTCGACCGGCACGGTGAGATTGGCCACGCGGCCGATGATGAGTCGGCGCTGGTCCTTGAAGTGGGTGCGGATGCGGGCGGCCACCTCCTTCTCCACCACATTGAGATCCATCGGGGGAAGGAACTCGCCATCCGGGAGATGGGGCAGGTTCTCCTTGGAGCCGCTGATCCCGGCAAAACGCTCGACGTAGTCGTACCAGCGGGCGATGTCGGCATAGCGGATAGGCCAGTCGACCGCAATGCCCTCCTTGGCGTTGGCCTCGAAATCCAGATCGCTGAAACGATAGCTTTGGCGGCCCCACATGAGGGAGCGGCCCCCCACGTGGTATCCGCGAAACCAGTCGAAGGGCTTCTTCTCGATGTAGGGGCTGTCCTTCTCATCGGCCCAGAAACTGTGATTCGACTCACTCAGGATGTAATCGCGCCGCTGCACCGGATGGGCATCGCGCATCGCGGTGGGGATGCGGCCGCGGTGCGGGATCTCCCACGGGGCCTTGGTCGCATTGGGATAGTCGGCAATGTGCTCAACGTTGCGGCCGCGCTCGAGCAGGAGGACCTTGAGACCCTTTTCGGTAAGCTCCTTGGCGGCCCAGCCGCCGCTGATGCCGGAGCCGACCACGATTGCGTCAAAGGATTGGTTAGCCATGGGGAAGAAACTGTAGCCAGGGGGACAGGCGACCGGGGCGGCCGCGGGGTAGGAGCGAAAGCGTGCAAGGCGGCGCGGGAATCGCCAGTAATTTTTTTGGCACGGCCGCCGCGCCATCGTTGGCGCAGCCCGAAGCCTCGCGTATTCCATGCGCAAGGGTGACGGAAGGGTCAGGCTGGGCTGTTACATGTTACATTTCCGGATCCTCAGCACTGGATGTAACGTGTAACGGCATGACCCCGTTTCCGAGCCGACCCCGTTTCCGAGCCGCTCAGGGCATCGAGCTCGCCGGTCCGGAGGCTGGGTGGGCGGGGTAGAAGAGCTTTTTCCCGCGTTGCAACCAGCGCGCTGAATGCGTGCCATGGGGAGTCATGTCCCAACCAAAGATCAAATGTGGCGTTGCTGGGGTCGGCTCACTCGGCCAGCACCATGCGCGCATCTATGCGGCATTGCCGGAAGCTGAGCTGACCGGAATCTACGAGACGAGCGATGCGCGCGCGGAGGAGATCTGTGCCAAGTACAACTGCCGGCGGTTTGCCTCGATTGAGGAACTCGGTGAAGCCTGCGACGTCGTGTCGGTCGTGGTGCCGACGGACCGGCATGCGGCGGTCGCGCTGCCGCTGCTGGTCAAGGGCTGCCACCTCCTGATCGAAAAGCCGATCTGCGCCTCGCTGGCTGAGGCCGAGCAGGTTTTGGCCGCCGCCCGGGCGGGTGGCCTCCTTGTCCAAGTGGGCCACATCGAGCACTTCAATCCGGTGATGGGCTTTCTCGAGAAGGAAGTCATCGCTCCGCAATTCATCACCGCCGAGCGCCTCGCGCCCTTTACTCCCCGCGGCACTGAAGTCGGGGTGGTGCTCGACCTCATGATCCATGACATCGGGATTGTCTTGGAATTGGTCAAATCGCCCATCGCCCGGATCGACAGCGTGGGCGTGAGCGTGCTTTCGAAGACCGAGGACATTGCGAACGCGCGCATCCAGTTCGCCAACGGCTGCGTGGCGAATCTGAGCACCAGCCGGATGAGCCTGAAGAAGGTGCGCGAGATCCGTGTCTTCCAGCCAACCGGCTATTTCTCCTTTGATTTCATGAATCAGAGCGGGCACCTCGTCCGTAAATCCGGCATGCTGGCCTACGCCGCTCAGCTTATGGGGGGCGCCAAGCCGGCGGACCTCAGCGTTCCGGTCGAGGAGATTCCCCTGCAGAAGGGGGAACCGCTCGCCCTTGAACTCGCCCATTTCCTCGAGAGCGTGAGCCTTGCCAAGCAGCCCAAGGTCGGCGCGGCGCTCGGCAAGACCGCCTTGGAAGTGGCGATCACCATCACGGAGCAGATCCGCGCGGCGGCGACGCGTTAACGCGACTCCGGGACGTAAACCCCATGGCCGCTTCGCTTCCCTTTCGACTGGCCGCGCCGCAGCACGGTGGGGTGGATCTTCTGGTGATCGCCGGTGAGCACTCCGGCGATGAACACGCGGCCGCGATGGTGCGTGCGCTCCGGGCTAAGGACCCGGGCCTGCGGGTGGCTGCGCTGGGGGGACGCGAGCTGGCGGGGGCCGGGGCCCAGTTGCTGCACGATCTGACGGCTTCCTCCGTGGTGGGGCTGGTGGAGGTCCTGAGAAATTACTCGTTCTTCCGGATGATGTTCGCTGAAATCCTGCGCTGGATCGCCGAGCACCGTCCGCGGACCGTGTGCTTTGTCGACTATCCCGGGCTCAACCTCAGGCTCGCCGCAGCCCTCCATGAGCGGGGCCTTTCGGTGAAGGGCGGCGGATCGATCCGCCTCGCCTACTACATCTCGCCGCAGATTTGGGCTTGGAAAGCCGGTCGCCGGTTCACGATGGCCCGGCACCTCGACGCGCTGGCAGTGATCTTCCCGTTCGAGGTTGAGAGCTATGCCGATACGGAGCTCCCCGTGGAGTTTGTCGGCCATCCCTTCGTGGCCGACGGCTATGCGGCGCCGGTTCACTTCGATCCGGCCGGCCCCGTGCTGCTGCTGCCCGGCAGCCGGCGTCAGGCCGTGGCGCGCATCTTCCCGGTCTTGCTGGCGGGCCATGCCGCCCTTGGCGGACGCCCGGCCGTCGTACTGTACCCCACCGAGGACATCCTTGCCGTGCTGCGGGCGGCGAATCCGCCGCCGGAGGTCACGTTTCGTCGCACGGGTGATCCCGTGGGCGCGTCCGCCGTGCTCACTTCAAGCGGAACCATGTCGATGCACTGCGCGCTGGCGGCCATCCCGGGGGCGATTGCCTACCGGGCGATCCCGCTGACCTACCTGATCGGTCGTCTGCTGCTCAAGGTCCCTTACCTCGGCATTGCGAACCTGCTGCTGAAGGAGCCGATGTACCCGGAATACATCCAGGACGCGGCCACGCCGCAGGCGTTGGCGGGCGAGGTGCGCGACTGCCTCGAGAATCCGGCCCGCCTCGCCCGCACGCGCGCGCAGGCGAAGCGCTTGCACGATGGCCTGCGCCGCCCGGCAACGGGCACGGCGGCGGATTGGCTCGGCCGTCAATTGGCGCAGGCGAAAACGTAGCGAGAACAAAGCACGATCTGTTTCACCGGAGGAAACGAAGAGAACAGAGAATTCGATCCGGGATCTCTCCCTTACCTCTGTTTCCTCCTGTAAACGACGCTCGTGGTAGGTTCAGACCTGCTCCGACGGCTTGAGCGGCGGCGCGATCGGTGCCGGGTGCAGACCGCCACACTGAGGCTCAACCTGGCGCCAGAGTTGCTCGGCCTTGCCGGAGATAATCAAGCGGGCATGGTCCACCTTGGCCGCCCGTGCCGCACGGTTCTCCTCCGTAATCTTGGCGAGATCGTCGAGATTGTAGAGGAAGACATTCGCGAATTCCGCGACCGTGGGCTCGACATCACGGGGGAGTGCGAGGTCGATGAAGAACAGCGGCAGCGCCGGCCGCTTGCGCATGCCGGCGACCACATCGTCGTGGCGGATGACCGCATGGGGGGCTGCGGTGGAGCACACCACGATGTCGTACTGACCTAAGTGGACCGCCACGTGCTCAAAGGGCAGGGCGGTCGCGCCGAAAGTCGTGGCCAGCTCCATCGCGCGCCCGAGCGTGCGGCTCGCGACGGTCAGCGATCCGGCGCCGCGACTTTGGAAGGCCTTGGCCGTCTTCTCGCCGATGTCGCCGGCCCCGACCAGCAGGACGCGCGCAGAGGAAAGGTCGCCGAAGATGGTGAGCGCGAGGTCGACCGCCACATTGGCGACACTGATCTGGCCTTCCGTGATCGCGGTCTCGGTGCGCACGTGCTTGGCTGCCTGGAATGCCTTTTGGAATACGCGATTCAGGATCGGTCCCACGGTACCCAACTGCTGGGCGGACGCGTAGGCATCCTTGACCTGGCCGAAGATCTCGTTTTCCCCCAGGATCTGGGAATCAAGCCCCGACGAGACTTCTAGCAGGTGGCGGATGACGTCCGGACCGGCCACATGCTTGCGGATCCGCGCAAAGTCCTCCGGCGCAAATCCCTGGAAGCCGCAGAATTCATCCTGGAGCCGCTCAATCGCTTCGTGCGACTCGGCGACGCCGTAGAATTCAACGCGGTTGCAGGTGTTGAGGACCGCATACTCGCGCAGGCCAGGCAGGCCGCTGAGCCGGCCGTGGAACGCGGCCATCTTCTCGTCGGTGAGCGCCAGTTTTTCGCGCAGCTCGAGGGGCGTGGTCCGATGGCTGGCGCCCAGCAGGAAAAGGGTGGGGCTGCTGGCGCTCATGGCGTGGCCTCGAGACCGGCCGTCGGCAGCGGATTCCGGCTCGAGTTGACGGGTCCAAGCGAGAGGAGCGCCAGGACAAAGAGGACGACGCAGGCCCAGGATAGCCGCTGGGCGATCAATCGGCCGGTGATGCGCAGGCTCAGGACCACGCCATAGGCAGCCCAGATCGCGACCGTTGTCAGCAGCTTGGACAGATTCACCGTCTCGGGATGGCGCAGCCACCAGACAGACCCCACGGCGAGCGCGGCCGTCATCAGGACCACGCCTGCTCCCAGCAGACGCAGCCCGATCAGGTCGAGGTCGCGGATGGCCGGCAGGAAAGCGAACGAGCCGCTCAGGTTCTTGTGTTTCAGGCTGTGGTTGCGGAGCAGGAACATGATCGACGTCAGGGCCAGCAGCGCAAAGACGCCGTAGCTGAAAAGCGCAAGAGCCGCATGGAATTCAATCCAGGCATTTCCGCCGAAGATCCCCACCCGCCGCGTGGCGTCCCAGGCCGGAATGGCGAGGGAGCCGGCGGTCAGCGTCGCGGCCAGCATCGACGTGAAGTAGCCAAGGAGACTGAGGCGGAAGGCGGGCCCGATCACGAGGTAGAGCACCATCGCAGACCAAGCGGTGAACTGAAAGATCTCGAAGGTGTTCCCAAGGGGACAGCCGCCGACCGCCAGCCCGCGGATGTAGAGGCCGGCGTTCTGGCAGAGAAATCCAATCGCAATGATCAGGTACACTGCTCCGGTGGAAGAGCGCTCTCGCCGCAGGGCCGCCGTGCCCAGCACGAAAGCCGCCAGGTAGAACGTGGCGGCGATCCAAAGCCAGGAGCGGTCAGTCAGGCCAAACATGAAGGGAAGAGCTTGCCGAAGAGCCCGGCGCGGCGCAAGTGCGCGTGCGGGTAATGCTCAAGGGGCCTGGGCGGCCCAAGTGGCCAGAAAGGCGAGCACCTTGACCGGGTCATGGCCCTGGCCGGACTCGAGTACACCTGTTTCCTGGGTGACCAAAAGACGGCCGTCGGCATCAAGGACGACCAAAACGGGTAGCCCATGTTGAAGGGGGTTGCCGTACTTGGTGTTGACCGCCTCGTTGCGCTTCACGCCGTTGCGCGTGTTCACATCGACGAGCACCACCACATAGTCCCGGGCGAGGTCCGCTTTGACCCCGGCGTGGTCGTGCATGAGTCCGTTGAGGGCGCGGCACCAGGAGCACCAATTGGCACCGAACTTCAGGAGCACGCGCTTGTTTTTTGCCTTCGCCTGCTGGAGGGCCGTCTCGATCTGGGCGAACCCATCTGCCTTGGGATCATAGATATCAGGCCCCGCCTGGGGGTACTCCGCCGCTTGCAGCAGTGTACCCAGCAGGAGGAAGCAGAGGAGCAGGCGCATCGGTTAAAGATGGATCATTCCGACCGAACCGCCACCCAGAAACGGCATTCGTCCGAGAAGTCCTTGACGGCCTTGGACTCCCGGGCGAGGTCGCGGCGCATCGAATCGAAGACAGGGCTCCAGCCGGTGGCGGCTAAATCTTCGAGGATCTCGACCCGCGTCGGCAGGTGCATGAACGTGCGACCGCCATTGTCGTCGCTGAAGTAACGGTCGCCAAACTCAACCAGGCGCGGGTCCTGTTCGCCGCGTTCCCAGCGCCCGGCCTCCAGCCGCCACAGCGCGCGCTCGGCCCGCGAATCATCCCGGTCATGGGTCGTGATCAGCAGGGGAGCGCCTGGAACGCAGCGCGACCCGATCTCGCGCAGCGCCCGACGCCGGTGCTCGCGCCCTGGGATCTGCATCAGCCCGTTGAAGAGAAAGAGGGCGCCCTCAAACCGGGTGTCACGTAATACGTGACACTTTCCCAAGGCCGTCGCATCGGCGTGCAGGAAGCGGATGCCGTCGACCCCGCGTTCGGCGGCGAGATGGAGGGCCTGATCGACCAGTTCCTCGGCAAAGTCGAAGGCCGTCAGGTTCCGGTAGCCCAGATCCCACAGCCCGAGCGTAGCCCGTCCGGCCCCGCAGCCGGCCTCGAGCAACGGGGCGGACTTCTCGGGGAAGAAGCGTTCGATCAGGGCGGTCTCGGATTTCCACAGGCCGAGAAAGTGCGCGGCCCGGGCGTAGGCCACGACGGTGACCGGATCATTGAAGTCCGCGCGGACGGTTTCGGGCGTGATCTTTTTCACAGGAGGTAACGCGGAGCCCTGATGGAGAAATGACCAATGACCAATGGCCAATGACCAATGTCGGGATGGAAATCTAAATTCAACCTGCCTCCTTCGTTCTCTCTGTTTCCCCCGGTGAAACTAAGCTTTTCGTTTCCACGCTGCGACGAACATCCCGTTGGCGTTCACCTCATGGGGCCAGATAAAAACCGCAGAGGTCAGGGGTCGGAGATCAGAGGTCAGGGACGGATCGCCGCGGCTAGTCTGACCTCTGACTTCTGGCGTCTGCCCTCTCGCCCCGGCGAAGACGGGGCTGGGCTCGAGCTCCGGATGGGCTGCGCTGAAGGCGTCGGCGACCGCGGTGGTCTCGCTGCGCGTGAGGGTGCAGACGGAGTAGATGAGCCGGCCGCCGGGCTTGAGCGAGCCGGCGACATGGTTGAGCAACTGGGCCTGGAGGTCGGCGAGTTCGCGCACATCCTCGAGTGTCGTGCTCCAGCGGGCGTGGGGATTGCGCTGCCAGGTGCCGACGCCGCTGCAGGGGGCGTCGATCAGGATGCCGTCGAATTTCGTTTTGGTCGGAAGGAAGGGGCCGCCATTCCAGTTGACCGCGCGGTAGTTGAAGACCTTGGCCCGACCGGCCCGCTTTCTCAGCGCGGCTAGGCGGCGGGCGGACCGGTCGCTGGCCCAGATCACGCCCTTGTTTTCCATCTGGTCGGCCAGATGCAGGGTCTTGCCGCCTTCGCCGGCGCAGGTGTCCCACCAGGTTTCGCCGGGCTGGGGCCGGCAGGCGAGGCCGACCAGCTGCGAAGCGAGGTCCTGGATTTCGAAAAGACCCTGGTGAAACTCGTCCGTGCGGAAGAGATCGTTGAATCCGCCGAAGCGATACGCGGTGGCGGGCGACGGCGTCGTCGCGACATAGGCGGACAGGTCGGCCGGCGTGCAATTGCCGAGCGCGCGGGGGACGGAGCCGGCGAACTCGCGCTGGACGCGGATCCAGAGCGCGGGATCGCGCTGCAGTTGCTGCAGCCAGGCCAGAGGGAGGGGGTCGATCTCGGAGGCGATCCAATCCGGGACCGCCCGGGAGGCGAGGGCCTCGGGCTTGATCGAGGACTCGTCCGCGTCGTAGCGAGCCTGCAGGGCTAGCGCCGCCGCCAGCCGCTGCTGGGTGGTCCCGCCTGCGTCCAGCCATTGCCACCAGCGGTAGTAGACAAACACGGCGCGCGCGGCGGTCCGCTTCTCGGCGGCGCTCAGCTCGTGATTGCCCGACAGGGCCTCGCGCAGCGCGGCATCGGCCGGAAATTCAGGCGTGACCTGATCGATGATGCTCGCGGCGCGATTGAGGGTGACGGAGTCGGACATGACAAATCAGAGGACAGAGGCCGGAAGCCAGAGGCCAGAAGAAAACAGAGGTCCGATGTCGACGTCAGATCTCAGGAACGTGAGGCACCTTGAGACTCCGGTTCCTCTGTTACCTGACATCTGATCTCTGACTTCTGACCTCGTTCCGGTCTCTGGCCTCTGGCTTCTGGCTTCTGCAGAGCAGCGTCAGATGCGCTTGGCCCACTTGCGGGTTTCCTTCAGTTCGAGCCGCTTGGCCTCGATCTGGACGCCGGCGACCGCCGGGTGGTTGCGCAGAGCCTGGAACGTGGCAGAGTTGAGTTTCCAGCCGAGCGCGGAGGAGACCTCGGAGACGGAGGCGGCGCGACCGTCGAAGAGGAAGCCGAGTTCCGTCTTCGTTTCGCCGGACTGCTTGTTGAGGGTCTCGCGGAGCGTCTGCAGGAAGGTGGGGAGTTCCGGGTGTTCGGGGTGGAGCAGCCAGGTGACCCGCTTGACGATCCCGGAGACAAAATTCTCGAGCGGGTAGCATTCCTTCACATTAATGCGCGGGCCCTCGTCGCCCTTGATGATGTTGCCCTGAACCAGCACCGCGGTGTTTTCCGCGAGCGAGGTGCCATAGGCCGCGTAGGCATCGGCAAACATGTTCAGTGCGACCGACGCCTTCTTCGTCGCGAGGGTGAAGGCGACCCAGGGGCGGTTGTCCTTCTTGGAGAGTTTCTTTACCAGGTTGCCGGCGATGCCGGCGAGGCGGAATTCGACGCGGTCACCCTGGAGCAGGAGTTCGTCGACGGCATAGGTGTCGATGGCCTCGGCCAAGCCGCGGTAGGCGTTCATCGGGTGACCGGTGACGTAGAATCCCAGCAGTTCCTTTTCGAACGTCAGGCGCTCCTGCGAGGTGAACTCGCCTGAAGCGTCCGCGCCATGCGTGGAGACTTGGACGGGCTTGGTCTCGCGGGCCGGGGGATCAGCCAGCATATCGAGAAAGTTGTTCTGGCCGGCCGCGCGGTCGCGGGCGTGGGCGGCGGCTCCGGCCATGGCGCCGTCGATCGCGTCGAACAGCCGCTTACGGCTGGCGCCGCTGTAGTCGAAGGCGCCGGTCTTCACGAGGTGCTCAAGTACGCGCTTGTTGATCGCGCGCGCGTCGACTCGGGTGATGAAATCGTCGAAGTCGGCGAAGGGTCCGTTCTTCTCCCGTTCCTCGATGATCTTCTGCGACGCCGATTCGCCCACCCCCTTGATGCCGGCGAGGCCGAAGCGAATCGAACCTGCGGCGGTATCCGCCGCAGGAAGCCCGAATGACGAAGCTCGAATGACGAAGCTGGCCTCTGGTTTAGCTTCGTCATTCGGGCTTCGTGATTCGGATTTCCGGAATACGGGAGTGAACATCTCGCGCGACTCGTTCACATCCGGCCCCAGTACCTTCAGCCCCATCGCCTCGGCCTCGGCGACGAAGTGGGACACCTTCTCGGCGTTGCCGAGCTCGGAGCTCAGCATGGCGGCCATGAACTGCACGGGGTAATTCGCCTTCAGAAAACCCGTTTGGTAGCTCAGGATCGCATAGGCAGCGGAGTGCGACTTGTTGAAGCCGTAGCCGGCGAACTTGTTCAGGATGTCGAAGATCGCGTTCGACGTCTTTTCGTTGATGTCGTGGATCTTCTTCGCGCCCTCGACGAACTTGGTGCGCTCCTTCGCCATGGCGTCGGCGTCCTTCTTGCCCATGGCGCGACGCAGCATGTCGGCGCCGCCGAGGGTGTAGCCCGCAACGACTTTGGCCGCCTCCATGACCTGTTCCTGATACACCATGATGCCGTAGGTCTCGCGGCAGACCTCCTCGAGCAGGGGATGCGGATAGGTGACGGTCGAAGGGTCTTTTTTCCCGCGAACGTAGTCAGGAATCCAGTCCATCGGACCGGGGCGGTAGAGCGCGATGAGCGCGATGATCTCGTCGATCGTGGAAAGGTTGATTTGGCGGCAGAGGTTCTGCATGCCGCCGGACTCCAGTTGGAACACGCCGGTGGTGCGGCCGGAGTTGAGCAGGGCAAAGGTCTTCGGGTCCTCGAGCGTGATCGTCTCGAGATCGAAGGTCGGGTGGGCCGTGCGGCGGATGTTGTCGACCGCGTCGGCGATGACGGTGAGCGTCTTGAGGCCGAGAAAGTCCATCTTCAGCAGGCCAAGCTTCGACACGGCGTTCATGTCGTACTGCACGGTCACGTCGCCCTCCTGCAGGGTCAGCGGGACGAATTCCTCGAGCGGCTGGTCGGTGATGATGATGCCGGCGGCGTGCTTGCCGGTGTTGCGTACCATGCCCTCGAGGACGAGGGCCTGGTCAACGATGCGCTTGGCCACGGGGTTGCGGTCGACCTCGTTTTTGAGTTCGGCCGACTTGGCAATGGCGTCGGTGAGCGTGATGTTGAGCTCATCGGGAATCATTTTCGCCAGGCGGTCGGCCTCGGCGAACGGCAGGTCGTGTACGCGTGAGACATCGCGGATCACCATCTTGGCGCCGAGCGTGCCGTAGGTGATGATGTTGGCGACGCAGTCGTTGCCGTATTTCTGGCGGACGTAGTCGATGACCTCACCGCGGCGGCGCATGCAGAAATCGATGTCGAAGTCGGGAGGCGACACGCGTTCGGGGTTCAGGAAGCGCTCGAAGAGCAGTTTGAACCGGATCGGGTCGAGATTGGTGATCCCGAGCACATAGGCCACGATGCAGCCGGCGCCGGAGCCGCGGCCCGGACCGACGGGGATGGTGTGCTTCTTGGCCCAGTCGATGAAGTCCCAGACCACGAGGAAGTAGTCGATGAAGCCCGTCTTGGAGATGATCGAGAGCTCGTAGTCGAGGCGGGCGCAAAGCGTCTTGGCGAGATCGGCCTGGGACGTGTGCTCGCTCTTCGCGTCCGCGGCAAAGGCCCGCGTGGCATAGTCCAGGCCGTAGCGCTGGCGCAGACCGGCGATGCAGAGTTCCTTGAGGTAGCCGCTGCGGTCGGTCTTGACCTCGGGGGGCAGGGGATAGCGCGGGTAGCGCTCGGAACCCTTGGGGAAGGGAATCGCGAGATCGCACATTTCGGCGACGAGCTGCGTGTTGATCACCGACTCCGGCACCTCGGCGAAGAGCTTATCCATCTCGGCGCGCGACTTCAGGTAGAACTGGGAGCCGGAGAACTTCATCCGATTTTCCTCCGCAATCTTGGAGCCGGTCTGGATGCAGAGCATCGCGTCGTGCGGGCCCGCGTCGTTCGAGTTCACGTAGTGAACATCATTGGTGCAGATGATCTTTAGGCCGAACTCGTCGGCGATCTTGAGCAGACCAGGAATGATTTTGAGCTGCTCAGGGATGCCATGGTCCTGAATCTCAACGAAGTAATTCTCCCGGCCGAAGATATCGATGAAGCGGGCGGTCGCGGCCCGGGCCTCCTCAAATCGGTCGTGCAGGAGGTGCTGGGGCACAAGGGCCGCGAGGCAGCCGGTGAAGCCGATCAGGCCCTCGGCATGTTTGGCCAGAGTTTCGATATCGGTCCGCGGCTTGTAATAAAAACCCTTCAGGTGGGCGTCGCTGACCAGTTTGAGTAAATTTTGGTACCCGGTCAGGTTCCTCGCCAGGAGCCCGAGATGGTAATAGCTCTTCCCGTCGTCGGCCCGGCCGTTCTTTTCGAGGCGGGAGCCCTCGGCCATGTAGAGCTCGCACCCCACCAGGGGCTTGATCCCCTTGGCTTTGGCTGCGTTATAGAACTCGATGGTGCCGTAGAGGTTGCCGTGGTCCGTCAGCGCCAAGGCGTTCATCCCCAGAGCCGCGGCCCGGTCCATCAGGCGGTCAATCCGGCAGGCTCCGTCGAGGAGGCTGTAGTCGCTATGGACATGAAGATGGACGAAGCTCGGGTCGGCAGGCACAGTCCCTCAGGCAAGGCCTCGCGGGCCTCCGCGCAAGCGTGGAAACCGATCGCGGCAAAAAAGCCATTGACGCCATGCTCCCGGTTTGGCGTATTCCAAACCTTTTACCCGCACAAACCCGACCGCCCACTCATGTCCATCGAGATCAAAATCCGTAAAAACGAGCCCGTGGATCGTGCGCTCCGCCGCATGAAGAAGAAGCTCGACCGCGAGAACATCATCAAGGGTGTTCGCGCGAAGCGCTACTACGAAAAGCCCTGCGAGAAGCGCCGCCGCAAGGATAAGGTGCAGGCCTTCACACAGATGCTGCGCCGCCGCTACGCCGAGTAAGGCGTCACCCGTCACTTTAAAGCCGCGTTCCGCTGGTCGGATCGCGGCCTTTTTGTGCCCAGATTTTGACTTAGCTGTGCAACCGCATGAAGCTTAAATAGTTGCATGTCATCTCCGTTGAAATCCCATCCTCGCCCTCTTCCGTTGCTGGTGTTCCCACTGCCACCTGGATGGCCATGCAATCGTCAGGGAGAGGCTTTTCCTTGGTTTTGATCACATCGAGCTGAGTCACGCGATCCGGAGCGTCCTTGTCTCGCACACCGCCGGCCACTGGCACGATACCGTCCACGCCCACTTCAAGGAGGAGATGGGGCTGCTCGAGCACCGTGCCCAGCTGACGCATTATGCCGACCGTCTGCGGGGATTTCAGCTGCACGATGTCGGTGAGGACGGCCATGATCACCAGCCGGTGGGTTCCGGCGCGATCGATTTTGAAATGGTCAGCTCCTTCTGGCGTCCGCACCACTTGCTCACGCTCGAGCTCAGCCCGCGCGTGGATCTGGACGGCGTGCGCTCGTCCAAGGAGCGGGTCGAGAGCCTGATGGCGCGGGCCGGACTCTGATGGCGCCGGGGGCGCTGACCTCTTTGCGTTAGCGAATGCTCGAATCTCGCCGCCTAGGGGTGGCAAGCCTGGCTGGCCCCCCTTCAGCCTCCGTGGTGAACGCGCAGCTCGGCGATCCAGCGCTTGTGCGGACCGGACAGTGTTACCGCTTCAAGCTGGTCCCACGCCACCCACTCGAGCGACGCGATGCCCTTGATCCGTTTGCGCAAAGCGGCGGAGAGTGTGATCGCATAGATCGATTCGGTGATCTGGAAACGCGTGATTGTCCGGCGCTTGATCGCAATCAAGGTCTCGGGCTCCGGTTGCAGCGCCAACCCTTCCGCCTCGGGCAGCTCCAGCAGGTTCGACAGGCGCCGGGCGCCGGACGCCGCGCGGTGCAGCAACAAGCGGCCTTGGTCGACACACCACACCCGGGTCACGGCGCGCTGTTCCATCTTTTTCGCCGCGAGTGCCGGATAGGATTCCGGATCGCCCGCGCGTGCCGCCGCGCAGAGCGGCCGGACCGGGCACACGGTGCAGAGCGGGTTGCGCCGGGTGCACACCGTGGCGCCGAGCTCCATCATCGCCTGGTTGTGATCCCCCGGACTCTGCGGGGAGAGAATCGCCTCGGCGAGTGGCGTGAGCGTCTTGGCGGCGGTGCCGGAGTCGCGGAACGGGGTGGCGTTGGCCGTGAGCCGGGCGAGGATGCGGACCACATTGCCATCCACGCAGGCCACCGGGGCGCCGAAGGAGATGCTGGTGATCGCGGCCGAGGTGTAGGGTCCGACACCCGGGAGCTCCCGCCAGGCGGCTGGATCGCGCGGCGGGGAGGGCCGGGCGGCGATCGCCTGGGCAAGCCGGTGGAGGTTGCGCGCCCGCGAATAGTACCCGAGGCCCTCCCAGAGCTTGAGCACCCGTGCCTCCGGTGCGGCCGCCAGCGCGGCAAAGTCGGGCAGCGCCTCCAGCCAGCGAGCGAAGTAGGGCAGCACCGTTTTGACCTGCGTCTGCTGCAGCATGAACTCGCTCACAACCGTTTTGTACAGGGAGGGCGCCTCGCGCCAGGGCAGGCGGCGGCGTTGCTCGCGGTACCAAGTCAGGAGGGCGGCCTGGAATGATGCCCGCCCGGCGATGAGTCTTTCGGAAGGAGAGGCCAAGAAAGGCATCACAAGACAGAAAAACGGACCGGATTGAAGCCGTGTTTTCTTTTTCGTGCGTTTTTGCGCGTTTTATGGCCATTGAACTGATGGCCAAATTGCCCGGGGACGACGATGCCCCCAAGAAACTCAGCACCTATACGGCGAAGCTCTCCGACGGGCAGATGGAGAAACTGCGGGCCGTCTGTGCCGGCCGGGGCTGGGAACCCTTTGAGGTCGCCTACGCGCGCTTCGCCTTCAAGGGCGGCAATGTGAATGTGACCGCCTACACCAGCGGCAAGGTCGTCATTGCGGGCAAGGGCACGGAGGAATTTGTGACCATGACGCTTGAGCCCGAGGTAACGGGTGAGGCGAGGCTGGGCTATGACGAGGTTTTGAATCCCGATTGGTTCGAGGCGCATGCGGGGCTCGACGAGAGCGGCAAGGGCGATTTTTTTGGGCCCGTGGTGGCGGCGACCGTGGTTGCGGAAAAGTCGGCGATCGACGCTTGGCGCAAGGCTGGGGTCCAAGATTCCAAGAAGCTGGTGGAGTCGCAGATCCTGAGGCTTGACCAGATCATCCGGGCGACGCCCTGGGTGGTGGTGAAGACCTGCTATTGCAGTATGCCGAAATATAATGAGCTGATGGCGCGACCGCGGGCGAATCTCAATTCGCTCCTCGCCTGGCAGCATGCCACCGCGCTCCAGCAGGCGCTGGCGGAGAAGCCCGTGCCGTGGGGCCTGCTCGACCAGTTTACCGAACAGCCGTTGGTGCAACGTGAACTCACCCGCAAAGGCGTGAAGGATTTCGAGCTCCGCATGCGGACCAAGGCCGAATCCGACCCGGTGGTCGCCGCCGCGTCGGTGGTCGCCCGCGCGGAGTTCGTCCGCCTGATGCGCGGCCTGTCCGAACGCTTCGGCTCGCCGCTGCAAAAGGGGGCCAGCGCAGCGGTCAAGGTCCAGGCCCGGCAGATCATCGACCGCTTTGGCGCGCGGGCGCTGGGCGATTTCGCCAAGCTCCATTTCCGGACCGCCTACGAAGTCGTCCTCGCCGCCGGCAAGCTCGACGAACTCCCCCTCAAGCCGCCGCCGCCGAAGATGGAATGGTGAGGTGAACGGGGATCGCACCATGTCCAAACGGCGTCAGCTCCGCGGATTTGACCTCAAGCAGATCGAGGGAGTGGCCAGCCTCGTCGGCGTCGATGAGGCGGGGCGGGGTGCGCTGGCCGGGCCGGTCGTCGCGGGAGCGGTCCTGGTCTCGCGCGAGTTTCTGGACGGCCGCTGGACCGAGGCGAATGCGCGCCGGATCAACGACTCCAAGCAGCTGACCGCCGCGGAGCGCGATGCGCTCTGGCTCGATTTCGAGGCGCTCGTCTCGGAGGGCCAGATCCACGCGAACTTCGGCGTGGCCGACGTCGCGGAGATCGAGCAGTTCAATATTCTGGGCGCGACCAAGCTGGCGATGCGCCGGGCGCTGGAGGGGATCTACCTGCCCACGGCCTTTGAGCAGAAGCGCGAGCCGGACCTCTTCGCCTCCGCGGAGGAGATCGCCGCCTTCAAGCCGCAGGTGTCGGCCCGTATCCTGATCGACGGGCTGCCGCTCCGCCATTTCCCCTATCCCCACACGGGCGTGGTGAACGGGGACGCTCGCTCCCTCTCCATCGCGATGGCGTCGATCATCGCCAAGGTCACCCGCGACCGCCTGATGAACGAGCTCGACGCTGCCTGCCCGGGCTACGGCTTCGCGCAGCACAAGGGCTACGGGACGGAGGAGCATCGCGAGGCCGTCCTGCGCCTCGGCCGTAGCCCCCACCACCGCGAGCTTTTCCTGCGCAAGCTGCTCGCTGCCCGGGTGGACCCCGCGCAGGTCGACTTTCTCGAGGGCATCGGCGAGCCCTAGCCGCCGTCACCATTGCCAAGCGGCCCAAACTGCGATTTCCCGAAGCCATGCCCGGCAAGAAGCACACCTCGCTCGATCGCGTCCTCGGTCGCCTCGACACGCTCGACGCCGTCAACCTGGCCCAGTTGGTGCAGCGGCTCGCGCGTGAGCGCGGCCTGTTTGAGGACATCTTCAACACCCTGCAGGAGGGCGTGCTAGTGATCGGCACGGGCGGCGAGATCGAGTACGCCAACGAGGCGGCACAGCGGTTGATCGGGCTGAGCGAGTCGGTCCAGGGCGAGATTCTCTGGCGGCTGGTGCCGGGGTTGCGCTCCTCCCTGGGCGCGGCGCTTGATGGTGATCACGACGGCGAGGGGGCCGCCCTTCCGGTCATGGCCCGTGAATTCGAGCTGGCCTATCCCGAGCCGCGCACGGTCCGGCTTTACATGGTCCCGTTCACCGGCGGCTCCGGGGGTGACCGGCGTTATGCGGTCATTCTCTCGGACATCACGCGGGACAAGCAGTCCACCGAGGAGCGGATCGAGAACGAGCGGACTTCGTCGATCCTGCTACTCGCGGCGGGGGTTGCGCATGAGCTGGGCAATCCGCTCAACTCCCTCACCATCCATCTCCAGCTGATTGAGCGAAAGCTCAAGAAGCTGAAGGCCTCGTCCGAAGCTGATTCCGTGTCCGAATCGCTTCGGGTGTGTCGCGGGGAGGTGGCGCGGCTGGATGGGATCATCAGCAATTTTCTCGAGGCGATCCGGCCGCGCACTCCGGATCTCGCGGAGACCAGTCTGGCCGAGGTGCTGGCCGAGGTGCTTAGCTTCCAGCAGAACGAACTCGCCGATCGGGGGATCGCGGTGGAAGCGGAAACCACCGCCGAGCTGCCGAGCATCATGGCGGATCGCAACCAGCTCAAGCAGGTGTTCTTCAACGTCACCAAGAATGCGATGGAGGCGATGCAGCCGGGCGGCCGGCTGCGCATCCGCACCCGCACGGACGACGACCATGTGTATCTGCTCTTCGGTGACACCGGGAGCGGCATCAAGCAGGAGGACCTGGTGCGCCTGTTTCAGCCCTACCACACGACAAAGCCGGGCGGCCACGGGCTCGGGCTGATGATTGTGCAGCGGATCCTGCGCGAGCACGGGGGCCAGGTGGGAATCGAGAGTAAGGAAGGGGTCGGCACGGTCGTCACCCTCCAGTTCCCGCGCAAGGACCGGCGCGTGCGGATGCTCAGATAGCGCTCGGGTGCGGCTCGGTTTAGCTGGCCTCGCGGAGGCCGGTCCGAAAGGTGGAGCGGCTTGCCCCCAAGCCGCTGGGTCGAATCGTAAGCGCTTCGCCGAGCCAACGCGTTGAAGGCAACGCGTTCTGCCGTTCCGCCCTGCTGGGCGGCCGGTCCGTATCCGAGACTCTCGCTACCCGAAATCTCAGCACGCACCTCGATCCCCGGCCTCGGCGAGGCCAGCTCCACCTGATTTTAGCGCACGATGTTTCCGACCTCGTTGGTATCGGACAAACGGATCTGAATCCGGCCGCGGGTCTCGCGGTCCACGTGGTTCAGCCCCGCGGCCGACATGGCGGTGCGGAAGGGACGGAGATCGTTGCTGATCCCCTCGCTGGTGACATCGATCACCCAAAGCTCCTCGCCGGTTTGGCCGAGGGTGGAACCCGGGGCGGCCCGCGCGACGAGCAGGAGCCGCTCGTCGTGCACGAGCACCGGCATGCACGGGTCACGTAACCGACCGTTTCGACGTCCGGCGGCTTCATCAGTTGGGTATCGGCGTTGTGGGCGGCGAGTTGGACGTTCGCGCCATTGGCCTGAATCTTCGGTGCGCTCGGGTAAACGCGCTTCATGATGGGTGTCCGGTAGAGCTTCTCCGCCGGCTGCGGAGGGCTGATTGAGTAGTCGATGGCGATGACGATCTCGGGGGACTGGTTGGATTCGGCTGGCTTCATCCCGCGGCGGTTGAGCGCGCGGGTCACGGCCGCGACCGCCTCCTCGTGACGAAGCGCGCCCGGCGCCGATTCCGTGCCGTCGGACGGCTGGAGCCGACAGCTGAACGCCTGAGCCGGGGCCGCGCGGATGATCGGTTCGACCCTCGGTCCACTGGCGCAACCGGTCAGCAGAAGGATCGCAGCAGTCAGCGCAGCAAGGCGACTTGTCCGCCGGACAGGATGCGGGCTGGGGAGGGGAGTTTTCGCGGTTGGGGAAGGACCGAGCGGGCGGAACGTGGCGCCACCGGCGACCGGCGTCCGGATGGGAGAAACGGGTAGTATCCGCCGCCGATGCTACCGGAAATCCCCTAGTCCCCGGCGGCCGCACGGCGGAAACGGGTCCTACTGAGACAAAATTTCCCGTTGACCCCCCGGCGCGGGGAAAGGTTGGATGAGTTATGGTCCCTAGCGTCCTGATCGTCGATGACGAGAAGCACACCCGCGAGGGGTTGCAGCAGGCTTTGGCGGACAGCTACGACGTGTCGGTTGCGGCGAGTGCCGACGAGGCCTTCAACCTGATGGAGGTTCAGGAATTTGAAGTGATTCTGACCGATCTGCGGATGCCGGGGAAGTCGGGGCTCAAGGTGATCGACAAGGCGCTGGCGCTGCCCAACAAGCCGGCGGTTCTGATGATGACGGCGTACGGCAACATCGAGACAGCGGTTGAGGCGATGAAGCGGGGGGCGGTAGATTTCCTGACGAAGCCGGTGAACATTGAGCGGCTCGAGGTGCTGATCCAGCGAGCGTTGAAGACCCGCACGCTTGAGGTGGAGGTGAAGCAGTTGCACGAGCGGCTGGATGAGAAGTTCAGCTTTGCCGGAATTGTGGGGAATTCGCCCAAGCTGCAGGCGGTGATTGATCGGGTGCGGCTGGTGGCGCCCTCCCGCGCGACAATCCTGATCGAGGGCCAGTCTGGCACCGGCAAGGAGCTGATTGCGCAGGCGGTCCATCAGGTCAGCCCGCGTTCGCGCGGCCCCTTCGTCGCGGTGCATTGCGCGGCGTTGTCGGAGAGCCTCCTGGAGAGCGAGATCTTCGGCCATGAGCGCGGGGCCTTCACCGGGGCGATCGAGCGCCGCGTGGGTCGTTTCGAATCGGCGGAGGGCGGCACCCTCTTTCTCGACGAGATTGGCGAGATCTCGGCGAGCACGCAGGTGAAGCTGCTGCGCTTTCTGGAGACCCGCACCATCGAGCGCGTGGGCGGTTCCAAGTCGCTGGAGTTGGACGTGCGGCTGGTCGCCGCCACGAACCGGAATCTCGATCAGATGGTGACCGAAGGAAAGTTTCGCGAGGACCTCTTCTTCCGGCTCAACGTGGTGCGCATCCCGCTGCCGGCGCTGCGGGAGCGCCCGGAGGATATTCCGCTGTTGCTGGCGCATTTCATCAAGGGTTTCGCCGAGGAGAACGGGCTGCCGCCGATTGTGATCGAGCCAGGCGCGCTGCAGACGCTGCAGCGCTACGCCTGGCCGGGCAATATCCGCGAACTCCGGAATTTCTGCGAAAACATCGTGGTTCTGCACCGCGGGGGCCGGCTGAGCGAGTTTGACCTCGAACCGAAGTTCCGCGGGGCCGCGCCGGGCGCGGTGGTCGCGGGTGCCGGGCCGATGGCGAATCCGCTCTCGGTTGAGGAAAACGAAAAGCACCTGCTGCGGGAGGCCCTGATCAAGGCCCGCGGCAACCGCACGCGCGCCGCGGAGTTCATGGGCATCAGCCGGCGGACCCTGCACCGGAAGCTCGCGCAGTGGCCTGAGCTCGACACCACGGATTGATGAAACGGCCCGCGATGGTGCAGGAGTGGGTCCACTCGCGCGAGACCGGCACCGGCGTGCGCTGGTTTTTGCGAGGGGGCGCTGATCCTCGCCTTCGTGGTGCTGGCCGCGATCGTCACCAATGAGTGGTTTGGTGGTCCGATCATCGAACTCACCCTGCTGCCCGCGACCAAGGTCGCGGCCGAGGATCGCTTCGAGGACGTGGCCGACGACACCGGCGGTGCGACGGAGGACAAGGATTCCCACTTTCTTCTCGTGGGCATCGACTACGCCTCTGATCCCAAGTTAACGGCCTCCGCCCGCGTTGGCGCCGAGTTTCGCTCGCGCTCCGGTGAGGCCGGAGCGGACTTACCTTATCTCGAACTCAGCGCCCAGTACGACTACGGCGAGAATCATTTTCTCTCGCCGGGATCTGTCTCCACCCGCGAGGAGACGTCCAACGTCGCGCTTTACACGGATAGTCAGGCGCACCGCGTCTTTGCGAACGTCCAACCCGCCCTGACGCCCTCCCGGGCGGGTTCCGTCAACTTCGAGCCCAGCACCCGGTAGAGCCGGCGCGGGATCAGCGCCGATCGCGATGAGACGACCGTGCGTTTCGGCCTGGCGCTGACCGGTATGGCCCAGCGCAACTGGTCCGTGTCGGCCACGGTGGACATGGACGACGTCAGCTCCGACGACGTCGCGCGTGGCTTGGGGCGGTCGCGCTGCGGCGTGAGCGCCCAGTACCCGTTCTGACCGGACTGCGTTCTGGGGGTCGAACGGGCTTGGTCATGCGGGCCCAGCAGGTGCTCGCTAGTCTCGGCACGCCTCTGATCGGCGCCGTCCTGACTCAAGTCCCGCCGAAGTCTGGGGAGGACTACGGGTACTCCACTGCCAATTGCGCGGATTATCGGGACGACCAGGCCAAGGCCCTGCGCGGCGGCGGCAAGGGAGCGGGCCGCTGTGAGAAAATCACCTTGTCGGAGCCGAAGCGGAAGTGAAGCGCCGCCCCGGTCGCGTGCGTGGACCTCGTTCTCCTTGGCGGAATCGTTCTCGTTCTCCCCGATTGAGCCCGGACTGGACTCAAGGCGGAAGCGAGAACGAGTAGGAGAACGAAGAACGAGAACGAGTTTGGCGGTCGTGCGGCCGGGAGGGGAGGGGCCCTGAGCCCTCTAAAAAACCTATTGACGCGGACCGGGTAACGCCTACTTCTGGTCCCCTCATTTGCGGACGTAGCTCAGTTGGTAGAGCACCACCTTGCCAAGGTGGACGTCGAGAGTTCGAGTCTCTTCGTCCGCTCCATTTTCAGCTTAATCCCCGGTATGCCAATAGGTAGCCGGGGATTTTCGTTT
>CAMAXB010000013.1 GCA_945862035.1 Opitutus sp. GAS368 | reverse complement strand
ATCCAGAGGTCGCGCAGGTTGAAACCCGCGGAAAACTTCTTGGTCGCGGTGCCCCAACGCACGAATTCACCGGTCGGCAGAAAGCCCTCGAGCGCGAGCACGAAGTCACGGGTCACACCGTACTTGCCACCATGCATCCCTCCCGCATTGCAGGCGATGTTGCCGCCAATGGTGCAATACTCGCGCGACGAGGGATCGGGCGGGTAGAACCAACCAACCGCTTCGGCTGCACGCTGAATGTCCGCCACCTTGGCGCCGGCCTGCACGAACGCGAAACCGGCCTCGGCATCAATTTGGATCCGATTCCAGCCCAGCATGTCGACGACCCACCCCCCCTCGGCGGGAGCGGCCGATCCCATCAGCGTCGTACCCCGGCCGCGCACGGTAACGGGCACCCGGTGCCGGTTGGCCAGTGCGAGCACCGCCGCGAGATCGGACTCGTCGCGCGGTTTGACCACCGCCGCGGGCATGAAGGAAATCCGGCTGCTATCAAAGGAGGCGGCGTAGCGATCCTCCTCCCCCGTCAGGACCACGCTGGCGCCCAGCTTCCGTTGCAGGAGGGCAGTGGGCTGGACGAACGACTTCATGGCGGCCCAAGAGACACCGCCGGCGCCGGGAAAACAACCCGGAAACGCAGTACGGATCCGGAGACCGAGCGGATCACCACGAAACACCCCGAGCAGATGAAACTAAACGAGCCGCGGCATCATCTCCGGCTTCACGCGATCAGAATCTTTGCGGGGTCCGTGGGTTTCGTGGTGCCCAATCCGATCTCAGCCCGCCAGCGCCACCTCGCGGCAGCCCTTGACGTCGAGTTTGCCCGTGCCCAGCACCGGAATCTTTTCAACCCGGAGGATCACTCGCGGCACCCAGAGATTTGGCAGGCCCGCGGCGAGAAGCTTCTCCCGGACGGCCTCAAGGGAGATCTCCACCGCCGCCAGCAGCACCAGGGCCTCGCCCTTGTTCACATCGGGCACGCCGACCACGGCGACGGCGTAGCCCTCGGATTGGTCGAGGGCAAAAGCCTCAACCAGCTTCTGCTCAATCGTACCATGGGGAACCATTTCCCCGCCAATCTTGGAGAAGCGGGAGAGACGACCCTCGATGCTGAGAAAGCCGTCCTCATCGAAGCGCCCGAGGTCCCCGGTGATGAACCAGCCGTCACGAAAGGCCGCCTGATTCTTTTCCGGGTCATTGAGATAGCCCGGGAAGACGTTGGCTCCCTTGAGCGCGACCATCCCCGTCTGGTCGCTGGGCAGCTCGGCCAGCGTATCCGGATTAAGGATGCGCGCGGTCATGCCGGGCATCATGCGGCCGACGGTGCCGGCCCGCCGGCCGGACTGGACTTCGGCCGTTTCGGTCACGACCGCCGGATCAGGCTGGTTCACATTGGCGACTGGCGAGGTTTCCGTCAGGCCGTAGCCTTGCATGATCTCGAGGTTAAATTTCTCGAGAAACCCATCGTAGAGATCCTGCGGCAGCCGTTCGGCGCCGGAAACCACGATGTGCAGGGAGCGGAGTTCGCCCGCTTCGGCCTTCTTGAGGAAAGGGCGCAGGAACGTCGGCGCTCCGACCATGACGGTGACGCCCTCCTCCTTGATGGCGTCGACGATCTTGCGGGTGTCGAGCGGGCTGGGAACGGTCACGATCCGGCAGCCGCGAATCATCGGATACCAAGTGGTGACCGTGAAGCCGAAGCTGTGGAACACCGGCAGGCAGGCCATCAGGGTGGCGGTGTCGGGCAGGATGGAGAGCGAGGACATCTGCCAGCAGTTCGCGAGGACGTTGCGGTGGGTGAGGACCACGCCCTTGGGCTCGCCGGCGCTGCCGCTGGTGAACAGGAGGCCCGCCTCGATCCGATCCCCGCGCTTGGGGAGACCCAGCAGGTTGGCGATCCATTGGTTCGGAAGAAGCCACGCGCCAATCAGCCAAGGGAGGATGGCTCTTTTCCCGCCCATGGCCGCGACCTCGCGGCGAAAGTCCAGCGTGCGCTCGGGCCAGGGAAAATTGGGTACCTTGGCCCGCAGGACATCGGCGGAAATCACCGTCTTGACGCCGCTCATCCGCAGCGCGGCCTCCACCGCCGCGGGACCGGCCGTGAAGTTCAGGTTGACCGGAACCTTGCCCGCACAGACGACGGCGAGGTTGGCGATCGTCGCGCCCGCGCCGGGGGGAAGGACGATGCCCACCCGGTTCTCGGGCACGGTGCGCTGGAGGTGGCGGGCGAATGCGGCCGAGACGGCGAGAACCTGACCGGCCTTGACTTCACGCCGCTCCGCCGTGCGGTCGACGATTTCGACCCGCCAGGGTCGACGAGCCAGGCCGCGCACGATTTCCCGCCCCAAGTGGCGCTTGAGCTGCGGCCGTTCGTCAAAGGCCTCGGATCCCAGATCGAGCAGCGCCTGCCGGACTGCGACCACCGTCGCCTGCTCCGGCGGGATCGGGCGACCCCAGGCGACGAAAACATGGGTCCGCATCATCCGCGGCGCTTTGAAGAGATAGCGACTGCCCGAGAAGGAAAACACGGAGCCCCAGAGCCCGTCGTGGGCGACGGGAACCACCGGTACGCCCGCCCTGCGCGCCATGACCTCAAAGCCGCGGCGGAGCTTCATCAGCTGACCCGTGCGGGAAATGGAACCCTCGGGAAAGAGGCAGACTAGTTCGCCCGCCTGCAGTGCGCGGACGACGCGCCGGGTGGTCTCAAGCGCATGGGTGGCCGAGAGGGGGATCGTACCGCTGACGCGGAAGAGCCAGCCGTAGATCGGGTGGACTTTGAGGAAGCCCTCAAAGCCAACGAAGCGAATCGGCCGCGGGCAGGCCATCTGCAGGACCACCATGTCCACATAAGACAGGTGGTTTGACAGCATAAGGGCACCGCCGGAGGGCAGGTGTTCCGATCCACGCGTCTTTACGCGGTAGAGCAAGCGGGCGACAACGGACGCGATTCGCTCGAGCCACCAAGGGAGAACGGAGCGGGTGAACGGCAGGGGAAGGGACATGGGGGGGGTACTCCCTATGCGAACCGGGATTCGCGCAGTTTCAAATCTTTATGTCAGTTACCGGCACCTTCCCCGACTGGCCCTCGAACGCAACCGGTCCGGGAAACCAGCCGCGCAGATCCCGCGCCAAGGAGGCAAAACCGGGATGATCATGCTCGATGCGGCGGACATCCCCGTGGTGCCGTCGGATTTCCCGCAGGGCGCAATCAATCTCATGCGGCAGCGTGGGACGATCCGTGCCGTAGACCCGATACTTGAGCTGCGCCCGGGTGTAGGGCAGGCGGCCTCGTTGCTGCCCCTCGGTCCAGGCGAGTTCGGTCACCTCCGGATCCCGGCCGGCCAAGTACCACGCCTCGATGGCGGGCACCGCCACGCCTACGCCGCGCAGAACGCGCTCCCGGCCGCGGGCCGCCGGAAGCTTTTTGGTTGTCTGGCGAAAGACCGCCCGCAGCTGGCACATCCGGCAGCGCGGATGAAAGTACCCCGGGCGGTCATGATCCGCCGCATGCACCACGGAGTCGTCGGCGTCGACCACCACGACGAGCGCGTGGGCATCCGTGTTGAAGTGAAGGTGGCGGAGGATCGCGGGCAGGACCTGGGCAACATTCGGCCAGCCCCTGGCGCGCAGGGCCGGCTCGATCCGCCGGATCGGGCGCTGAAGCACGGCCTCCACCAAAAGGCGCAAGGCGGCCTCGTCCGCGGGCGACTCGCTGAGGAGAGCGACGTTCATTCGTTCTCAGGAACACCGCCCAAGACACCCGAATACCACATGTCGCCGAGGGGGCTTTCCGCCAGCATCTCCGTAATGTCAGGGCGATCGGTCAGTCGGGAAAAGGTCGCGGTGGCGCCGTGTTTCGCGGAGATCACCACTTCCTCCGGGTGCTCGCAGAAAAGGTCGAGCAGGTAGGGCGAATGGGTGGTCGCGATCAGCTGCACCGGAGTACGCGTTTCCCCAAAGGCGGCGGGATAACTCAAGCGATAGAGGACATCGCGCACCTCGCGCAGCATCCGCGGGTGAATTCCCCGGTCGATCTCTTCAATGCAGACGATCGAGGGAGGGTCGGGGTCGTGGGCCAGTGTGATCATGGCCAGCAGGTAGAGCGTGCCCTGGGAAACATTGTCCGGTTCGATCCAGGTGTCCTCCTCCTTGAGGCGCAGGCGAAAGCGCACGCGCCCGTCTTCGCCCAGTTCCGTCCCGATCTCGGTGAACTCGGGTGCGATCCGGGTGAAGTCGGCCACGAGCCGGTCAAAGGCGGCCGGATGGTGCGCCTGGCGCGTGGCGAGGACGGCGGCGAGATTGCCTGCGCTGGCATTGAGTTCAGCCCCCTCCTTGGCCACGGCGGGCGCCGCGATGGCATGGTGATCGAGCACGTAGCCGCGAATCCGGAGGACCCGCGACCGGAGGCCGGGCCAGTCATTGCTCCCCTCGCCCTTGGGTCGCGGCGCAACCTGCAGCAAGTCACAGACCTGGTCGGACACGCAGCTCAGCCGAGCCTCCAAGCCGTCGAAAGGGGGCGAGAAGCGAAACGTGATCTCCGGTCCCTCCAAGGTGCGCTCCGTCTCGGCCACCACGGATCGCAGGGGCAACTTCGCCAGAAGGCGGAGCCGCAGCAGCGCTTCGATCAGGCTGGTCTTGCCCGAGCCATTGGGCCCAATCACAAGATTGAACGGGCCGAGAACCAGCTGAGCATTACGCAGGGCCTTGAATCTCTGGAAGGCGACCGAGGCGATCATGGGGGCAGCCTAGACCGGCCCGGACCGAAGGCAAATGACGATTCTCGGCTATTCCCAGCCCACCACCACCAAGTCCTCCGGATGCAGGGCGCAGGCGACGGAATCGCCCACGGCAAGCGCCGAGCGCAGCGAGCTCTCATTCGCGACGAGCGCCACCAGGCGCAGGTCCGCGCCGGCCACCAGGACCAGCCGACTGGTCGCCCCCTGAAAAACAATCTCCTCCACCCGCGCAGGGACCGCTCCTCCGGTGTCAGTCCGATCCGCCGTGAGACAGATCTTCTCCGGCCGGATCGACAGGGTGACCTTCCTCGCCTGCGGCGGGACGATCCCGGCGTTGGCGCTGACCACAAAGCCGCCCGGCAGGATGAGATCGATGCGCTCGCCCTGACGCGCACTGACGGTAGCCCGGAGCACATTGGCTTCCCCCACGAAGTCGGCCACAAACGCCGTTTGCGGGCGGTGGTAGATATCGGCGGCGGTGCCCAGCTGCTCAATCCGGCCCCGGTCAAACACGGCAATGCGGTCGCTCATGGTCAGGGCCTCTTCCTGGTCGTGAGTCACAAACACAAAAGTCATGCCCAGCCTTCGCTGCAGCTGCTTGAGCTCAAGCTGCATGGACTTCCGCAGTTTGGCGTCCAGCGCGGAGAGCGGCTCGTCCAGCAAAAGGACCGCCGGCCGCGGCACGATCGCACGAGCCAGCGCGACGCGCTGACGCTGGCCGCCCGACAACTCTGCCGGTCGGCGCTGCTCAAACCCGGTCAGGGCCACCAGCTCCATGACTTCGTCAATCCGTCGACCCGCCTCGACCGCCGGAACCTTCTGCATGCGCAGGCCGAAGGCGATGTTCTCCCGGACCGTGAGATGCGGGAACAGAGCGTAGCTCTGGAAGACCTGATTCACGTTGCGGCGATAGGGCGGCCGCCCCGTCACGTCCTCGCCCGCGATCCAGATTGCGCCGGCATCCGGCTCCTCAAAGCCGGAGATCAGGCGCAGCAGGGTGGTTTTCCCGCAGCCGGAAGGCCCAAGGAGCGTGAGGAACTCTCCCGCGCGAATCTGCAGGCTGACCTCGTCCACCGCGGCGAAGGAGCCGAAGCGCTTGGTCACGGTCCGCACATCGATCATCGGGTTCATGCGTGCCTCCGGCGCCTCCGCTGCGCGAGCGCATACGTCACAACGAACAGCAGGGTGAAGACCACGCCCAACGCAGCCCCGAAGGGCCAGTTGCGGGCCCGCAGGAACTGATTTTGGATCACGTTGCCGATCAGGGGGACCTGCGCGCCCCCCATCAGGTCCGTGATTGCAAACATCCCGATGGCGGGAACAAAGACGAGGAGCACGCCGGCCAGGATTCCCGGCTGGGTCAGAGGAATGATTACGGAAGAAAAGGCCCGCAACGGACCCGCGCCCAGATCATGCGCCGCCTCGACCAGCGATCCGTCGACCTTTTCCGCCGAAACGTAGATCGGCAGGATCATGAAGGGAAGGTAGGCATAGACCAACCCCGTCAGGACAGCGAAGGGCGTGTAAAGCAATTCAATCGGTTCCGCGATGATCCGCCCGTACTGTAGCAGGGCGTTGAGCAGTCCCTCACCCTTTAGAATGACGATCCACGCGTAGGTCCGGATGAGAAAATTCGTCCAGAACGGGATCATCACGAGCAGCAGGAGCCGGTTCCGGCGCGCCGGGGTCTGCCGCGCGATGAACCAGGCTACTGGAAAACCGATTACCAGGCAGATGATCGTGGTGAGGCCGGCATACCCGATCGAGCGTCCAAGGATGCGCAGGTAAAGTGGACTGAAGACCCGTTCATAGTTCTCCCACGTGAACGAGAACACCACCCGGCCAAGGTCGTCGCGCTGGCAGAAGCTATAGACCAGCAGAACGAGCAGCGGCAGCACGACAAACGCGGCGAGCCACACCAGCAGCGGGGCGAGCAACAGCCACCCAACGACCTTCGGCGGGCGGGCGTGAGCACGGGCCGACGCCGCTGTGGGCAGGGCCTGCATTTAGGCAGACGCCGAACGCCGCGGGAAACCGGGAAGGACGATCATGACCGAGGGGCTTCTGCGATTCCGCTCTGCGATTTGAGATCTTAAATTTCAAATGAACGCGCGGATCAGCGCGCGTTCTTGAGGTCCGTCACCAGTTCATCGATCAGCGCACCCGTGTCGCCCAAGTGTCGGAAGGTGTCGAGGGGCCGGGCTGGCGGGTAGCTGGCGGGGTTAGCCCGCTGCGCATCGGTCAGGAGCTTGCGCGCCTCGCCATTCGGATTCGTGTAGGGAAATTCGTCGGAGATCTGCCTGCTGACCTCAGGTCGCAGCACAAAATCAAGAAAGGCATGGGCCGCCTGCAGGTTCTTGGCCCCCACCGGAATCGCCAGAACGTCGACAAACAAGTGCGCCCCCTCTGCAGGGAGGACGTACTGAAACTTGCGGTCCTCATTCCACAAGGCGGCCGCTTCCCCACCCCACACGTAGCCCAGGTCGACATCGCCGTTGAGCAAGGCGGTCTTTGGGCTGTCGGAGTCGAAGAGCTTGATCAGATTGAACCACTCCGCCAGCAGCGGGCGGGTCTGCTCCAGTGTCTCGGGCGTGATGTTGTTGAGCGGATGACCGAGCACGTAGAGAGCAGCTGTCACCAATTCACGGCCATCATCCACCACGACGATGCGGCCTTTATGCTGGGGTGAGAACAGGTCCTTCACTCCGCGAATCGGCGTCTTGATGCGCTCGGTATTGACCACGATCCCAACGGTGCCGGTCATGTACGGAACCGTGAACTTCTGCTCCGGATCGTGCGGCATCCCCTTGTACTCCGCCAGGATGTGCCGGAAATTCGGGACTTGGGCGAAGTCGACGGGCAGGAGCAGGCGGTTCTTGATCAGGGCTTCCGCGATGTAGTCCGGCGGCTGGATCAGGTCGTAGGCGGTGCCCCCGGCGATCAGTTTTGCCAGCATCTCCTCGCCGGAAGCGAAGGTCTCGTAGTTCACCGTGATGCCCGTCTCCTCCTCGAACGCTTCAAGCACGCCCTGGGGCACATACTCGGACCACGCGAACAGGTTGAGTTCCTGGTCGGCCGCCCGCAGCGGGACGGCACAGGCGCAAAGGACGGTGAGGGTCAGGATCCGGAGGCAGGGGATGATTTTCATGAGTGAGGGGCGCCGGAGGGACGCGCCAGGCGGCGGAGGTGTTCGGAGAAAAGGACGAAGGCAATCGTCGAGACAATGAAGACGGCCGACAACGCATTCAGCATGGGATTCAATCCGGTCTTCGCCAGCCCGAAGACCTGCAGGGGCAGGGTTCGCGTGGCGGCGTTGGCGGTGAAGAAAGTGACAATCAGCTCGTCCAATGAAAGGGTAAACGCCATCAGGGCGCCGGAGAGAATCGCCGGCTTGAGTGCCGGCACGATCACCAGCCAGAAGGCCTGAAACGGCGTTGCGCCCAGATCCAGCGCCGCCTCCTCCAAGGCGGGGTCGATGCCCTGCAGGCGGGCCTGGACTGCGACGAGGACGAACGGAAAGCAGAACGTGATGTGAGCAATGATCACGGTCGTGAACCCAAGCGGCAGGGTCAGCACGGTGAACAGCACAAGGAGGCTGATGCCCATCACAATCTCGGGCATCACCATCGGCAGGCAGACCAAGGTCTGGATCGCTCCGGTGAACCTAAAGCGGTAACGGTACAGAATCCAGGCACCGGCCGTGCCAAGCACGACCGAGGCGAGCGTCGTCACCGTCGCGATGATCAGGCTGTTCTGCAGCGCCCGGAGGATCGGCTCGTTGGAGGCTAGCCGCTCATACCAGTGGAAGGTGAATCCCTCCCAGCGAATGTTGAGCCGCGACGTGTTGAAGGAGTAGAAGATCAGCACCCCGATCGGCAGGTAGAGAAAGGCGAACACGAGCGCCGTCCAGGTTCCCAGTCCCCATTGGAGAAGCTTGAGTCCCGACGGCAGCAACGAGCGGGACGTTGACGGCGTTGACATAAGCGCATCCGTATAAGCACGGATCGGGCCACATGAGGCAAGCGGGTTTGAAGGGTACCTTTCCGCCGAATCGTCCTCGGGCTCTGAATTGTTTTTTGTCCTGGACGTGGTGCCCGCAAGCGGAAAGGGGACCGGCCCAACGCATGAGAACGCTGGACTCCGGATTTCGGACGCGCATCCCTAAGGCCCGGCCAGCGCCTGAATCAGCCGGTCCCTGAGCATCGCCGTGCCCACCGACGACAGCGACCCGTCAATTTGAAGATGATCCAGCAAGGGCGTATAGCCGAGATTATCGGTGCTTTCGCCCGTGAGCTTGAGCGTCCGCAGGTTATCGGCGAGTTTTTCACGAGCGCCGAGCTGGAGCTGCAGCGCGAGCGGTTGGGACCAGAGCGCGACGCCGGGCTGATGCCGGATTCGGCCGTAGCCCAGGAGCCGGATCGTTGGGGAAATCAGGGAGAGGTCGCGGATCACAAGGTCATTCCCGGCACCGCGCTCAAGATCCACCGTGAGCTGATCAAACGTCACCGCCGCCAGCTGCTGCGCCAGCTCGCTGGCGGCCTTCAGCCGGTCCCCGTACTTGAGTGCGCGGGTATCGCCAGTCGCCAGGCCAATCAGCCCCGCCACGCTCGCAATGCGCGAGCCGCTTCGGGAAAACTCGCTCGTGTCAACCGACAGGGCCCGGAGTACCCCACCCCGGCTGCTGAGCTTGAACGTTCCCGTTGAACCGGAGGAAAGCCCGCCCAAATCGGCCGCCTCGCCCGTGATCGTCGACGCGACATCAAAGCGGCCCTCAATCGGGGGCAATGCCGACGGGTTGATGGTCCTGAACAGGGGAACGGGGTCAAAATTGGAAAGGGTGAGGTCAGCCTTCAGTCCGTAGGCCCGGGAGAGTCGCGGATCGTAGGCCAGATCTCCGGACACACGGAGTCCGGCACCGCCCGGCAGGCCGGCCGAAAGATGCTCAAACGTCAGGGCGTTCGGCCCAATCACGACGGAACCGATCACCCCGTTGAGCGTAAGCGAGGGGGAATACACCAGCTTCTGGAGGTCAACCGCGATCCGGCCGGTGAAGCCAGCCCAAGGGGCCAGCGGGTCGCGCTGCGGGGCTGCCGCTTCCGCGCGCGCCCCATCCGGGCCCGCCAGCGCCGTGAGGATTTGGATATCCTCAAGGAAGACCTCGGCTCCCGTTAGGGCGGCCTCGACTCCGTGCCCGTTGGCCGTGGGCTTGAGGGTCGCGGCAAGCGCCAGATCAGACACCCGCCCTTTGCGCGTAAACGTCGCCGGTACCCGCGCCTTGATGGTTCCGTCCGCAAGGCGGTCCGCCCGGATCTCGACCCGAATCGCAGGCAGGCCCAGCTCCTCCGCGACCGCGAGGTCGCTCAGGTGAAGCTTTGCCGCCAGCCCATGGACGGTCGCGAGGCTCGCGGTGAAATCGCCCTCGGCTCGCCCGCTCTGCAGGGTCCCGAGCGCAACGAACGCCGGCTGTTCCCCCAGCGCCGCAAGGTCCACCACGTAGGTCCCCGTCACATTCATCGCTTGATCGGCGGCTCCTGCGCGAGCGGCCTTAAGTGTGATCTCGGCGAGGGAGCGACCGTCCCGGCGAAGGGACAGCGACGCGAGCTCCGCCTGCCAGCCCGCCGGAGCGTAATCGAGGGTGGCCTGCGCGGAGAAAGCAACCGCCTCAACCCACCCCTGCCCGCCCTGCGTCACGGTGAGGCCTCGCACCGCAAGTGCCTCGGTCGGCCGAAGGACCAAGCGCCCGGAACGAAGATTGGCCACAAAGCCTCCGCGCAGATCGTCTCCCGTCACCACCATCTCGCCCAGCAGGGGCTGCGCCCAGGCCAGCGGAAGGCCCTTGAGCTCAACGCGGAGGAGATCGGAGGCAATGTCGGCCACCCGCAGTTCACCGGTGGCCCGGCTGAATTCGACTCCCTGCAGCAGGGTGACGCCAAGAACGGGGCGCTCCGCGGAGACGTCCAACTGAAGCCGGCTCAGTCGAATCCCTGCGTCCCGGGATACGAGGTCAAAGTCCACATCGATTTCCAGCGCGCCAACGGCGCGCAGACGCGGGTCGAGCGTTTGGAGGTTGCGGGTGGTCGCGTTGATTCGACCCGCCGCCTGAATTTCGGAAAACGCCCGGCCCAACGCAAAGCTGCCGGCACCGTCGGCCGTAAACTCAGGAATCGGACGGCCAAGGGCAAACGGAGAGAGGTCAGCCGAGCGAGCGTCGAGCGACCACTGGCCCTGCAGCGCGGCCACACCCGCCGGAAGTTCGCCCTTGGCGCCAAACACTACGCGGTTTCCCGAACGGAGGGTGAAGCCATAGCTTTCGCCCGAGGCGAGCCGGGCGGCCGAGGTGTCCATGTCAACCCGCACGCCATGCGGAAACTGGGGCCCGGTTGCAGTCGCAGCGCCCGAGACCTCGATGAGGTTGATCGAGCGGGGAGCGTCCATGCGAAGCGCGATTTCCTGACGGGAGACCACCCGGTCGACCGGCGAAGACAGATCTTCAACTCGGATCTCGGTGGACAGCACAAATCGCCCCGTCGCGCCCGCGCTGAGGCCGCCGCCGGTCAGCGCGACCCGAGCCACCGCCGGCGTTTGACCCGCGGCGCGCGCGAAGCGAATCTCTCCCTCCACGTCCATTCCGCTGACCGACAAGTCCACGGGCAGCGCCAGCAGGGAAAAGATACCGTCAAAGGCCGGCGGCGGCACGGGCGCCTGGGCACGCGCCACCGAAAGAAAGGCCAGATAGCCCGCGTGAGTCGGCGCCCGCAGCGGAGCGCCGCCAGCCACGGGCGGAGCATCCACCCGATCAAGGGTCCATCCCTTGGCCCAAACCCGGGTGACCTCGACACGGCCACCCAAAACGGCCGAGACCACCGGAAAATCAATCTCGACCAACGGCAGGATCCACTCGGATCCCGCGAAGCGGATGCGGATATCCTCGAGGCAGACCCTATTCAGTCCCGCCGCCACCCGCCCCACCTCGGCCTCGATCCCTGGCTGCTGCGCAAGCACCCGGCGAACCGCCCACGTCTGCACCGCCGGCGTGAACGCCAGCAACACGACTGCTAGCAGCAGGACGGTGAGGGTTCCCAGACCAAGGAGCAGGGGGCGGAGGAACTTCATGAGACAGGAGGCGAACGGTTAGACGCGATCGCCTCGGAAGGGTTGCGGAATTTCCTCCTCGCTCGCTCAGGGGGCCAGAAAGGCATCGCCCTGACCCATCGCGCGACGCACCGCCGCCACCGCCACATTGTGACTGTAGTTGGCCTGCAGCTGGTTCGTCCGGGCCTCGGTCAGAGCCACGCGGGCCTGAAGCACCTCAAGCTGGGTGACCGTGCCGGCCCCGTAACGGGCATCGGCGAGACGCACCGCTTCCTCGGCCTGCTCCACCACCCGGCCGGCCGCGTCGGCAAGTTCGGCCGCTTCCTGCAGAGCCGAAAGCGCCTGCCTGACCTCGACCTCCACCGCAAGGGTCTGCTCCGCCGTGAGCAGACGGGCTTGCTCCAGCTGCGAACGGGCCTGGATGACCCCGCCCTTCGTGCGCCGACCGTCGAAGATCGCCCAGCTCGACTGCAGGCCAAGCGTCCAGCCATCGAGGGAATCGCGGAAACGTTCGGAGTTCCCTGATTTCCGGAACTGGTAGCCCCCGACCACATCGAGCGTCGGGCGGTAACCGGCCTCGCGGAGTGTCACCCCAGCGCGGCGGGCTTCCTCCACCTTGGCGAGGCGCTGGAGGTCCGGGCGATTGGCCCGGGCAGCCGGCAGCGCGGCGCTCAGTTCGTAGGCCGCCGGCGAAAAGGTGAGCTCACCGACGACCTCAGGCATGGCGGGAGAGGAGCCGGTCGCCGGCTCCCCATAGCCCAGCGCCTGGCGGAGCTGATCGATGGAGATGCGATACTGATTGCGGGCCCGGATGAGCGGGGTGCGGGCATTGGCGAGCGCGACCTCCGCCCGAAGGACATCGAAGTTCGAAACGGAACCGGCGTCGAAACGGTCACGGGCCGTCTGGAGTTGCTCGGTCAGCAGGCGTACGTTTTCCTCCTGAACCGTGATCTGCTCCCGGGCCAGCAGGACGTCGTAGAAGCGGGTCCGAACCTGGAGCAGCGCGTCATTGATCACCGCCTGCAGCTCGAGCAGTGAAGACTCCCGCACCAGCCGCTGGGCGTCGAGGGCTGCCTTGACGCCGCCGCCGGAGTAGAGGGATTGGCGAACCTCGAGGGCGATGCGCCAGTCGTCTTCGCTCACTTCGGGGCCGCGATCCTTCAGCAGGCCGGAGTCCGTCCGGGAATAGCCGGAGTTCACCGCGGCGTTGGGGAGCGCGAGCGCCTTGACCTCAATGATGAGGCCTTCCTGCTCACGGATGCGTTCGCGGGCCTGCAGGATCGAGTAGTTGTGCTCGACCGCGTAGTTGACGGCCGCCCGCAGATCGAGCGGCACCGGCAGGGGTGTCACGGTCGGGGCGCCCTGCGCCAGCGCGCCGGTTGATCCGAGGAGAACGAGCAGGGCCAGGGGGACGGAGGGTAGTTTCATGGGACTTACTTAGAGACAGGTTGGACGCTGCCGAGTTCCTCGTCCGACGTGTGCGCACGAAGGGGATTTTTGGCGTGATCACGGGCAATCACTACGTAGAAAGCGGGGACGACGAATAGAGTGAAGATCGAGCCCACCGCCATGCCGACGACGAGGACCCAACCAATGCTGTTTCGGGCGGCAGCGCCGGGACCGCTGACGAAGATGAGCATGAGATGACCAAAGACGGTGGCGGCGGAGGTCATCATGACCGGACGAAGTCGGGTGGCGGCCGCCTGGCGGATCGCATCGAGCTTGGGTACACCCCGATCCTGGAGCGAGTTTGCGAATTCGACGATCAGAATGCCATTCTTCGCAATCAGGCCGACCAGGGTGATCAGACCAATCTGCGAGTAGATGTTGAGCGTCGTCTTCCAGAGGAAGATCGGCAGCATCGCACCCACCAGCGCCAGAGGAACGGAGCCGAGCAGGATGATGAACGGATCGCGGAAGCTGTTAAACTGCGCCGCGAGCACGAGGAAGATCAGCAGCAGGGCCAAGCCAAAGGCCTGCCACAGCGCATTGCCCTCGGTCCGGAGCTGGCGCGACTGGCCGCCGTAGTCGAGCGAGTAGCCGGGCGGCAGGATTTCGGCCGCCTTCGCCTCGAGCTTCTTGAGCGCCCCATCGATGCTGGGACCCACCCCGGTGATCTTGACCGCATTCAGCTGCTGGAAGCGGTTGAGTCCACGGGGCTGGACCGACTCGTTGAGCGTGGCGATGGTCGAGAGCGGGATGAGTTGTCCGTCCGGCCCGCTGATGTGATAGTTCAGGAGCTGCTCGGGATTGAGCCGCTCACCGCGCTCCACCTGCGGAATGACGCGATAGCTGCGGCCATCGTTGATGAAGCGATTGACATAGCCGCCTCCCAGCATCGAGCCGAGATCACGCGCGACCGCACTCAGGTTCAGACCCATCGCGGCCACCTTGTCCTTGTCGATGTCGACCTCCACCTGGGGCAGGTCAAATTTGAGATCGCTATCCGCAAAGTAGAACGTCGGAGCGCCGCCGCCCGCATTGGCCTCGGTGTTGGCGTAAAGCACCAACTGGTCGGCGTACTCGAGCATCTCGCGGTGGTCGGCGGTGGAGCGGATCACGAATTCAATCGGAAACTGCCCTCCGGACGGGAGGGGATCCGGGGTGTTCATGATGACGTTTACGCCCGGAATGCTTGCGGCGATCGGGTTGAGCGCCTGCTCAATCTGCATCGCGGTACGATCGCGCTCGGCCCAAGGCTTGAGCTTAAGTCCGGCGAAGCCGAAGCTGCCGCCCGTGATCTGGAACGAGGTTTCGTACTCCGGCGTGGACGCGTACATGGCCTGCACCTGATCGGTGAACAGCAGGGTCTGCTCGATGGTCGAGGTCGGTGCGGCCTGCACGATCGTGAAGACGATGCCTTGGTCCTCCTTCGGTGCCAGTTCGCTCTGAGCGAACATAATGAAGGGAACCAGCAGCAGGGTCAGCAGTACGGACAGCGTGAGGGTGACCGGCACCCACTTGAGGCTCGATGCGATCATCCGATCGTAACGTCGACGCACGCGATCAAAGGCGTGGTTGATCACCCCGGTCAGCCCCCTCTCCTCGGATTCAGCGCCGCCGAGGAGGTAGGCGCTCATCATCGGCGAGAGCGTCAGCGCCACGAAGCCGGAGACGGCCACGGCACCGGCGAGCGTGAACGCAAACTCGCGGAAGAGCGCACCCGTGAGACCGCCTTGGAAACCGATCGGCGCATACACGGCCATGAGCGTGATTGTCATCGAGATGACCGGCCCAACCAACTCGCGCGCGCCAAGAATGGCGGCATCAAAGGGCGTACGACCCTCACGAATATGACGCTCGACGTTTTCCACCACGACAATGGCGTCGTCGACCACGATTCCGACCGCGAGCACGATGGCGAGCAGGGTCAGCAGATTGATCGTGAAGCCGAGCACCATCATGACAAAAAGCGCGCCAACGAGGGAGAGCGGCATGGCCACGATGGGAATCAGCACCGAGCGGAACGATCCCATGAAGAGGAAGATCACGAGCGCCACGATCAGCAGCGTCTCGAGCAGTGTGCGCAGGATCTCATGAATTGAATCTGAAATGTACTGCGTGGCGTCGTAGACGATCTCGCCCTCGAGGCCCGCCGGAAGGCCGGCGATGATCTCCGGCATCGCGGCGGTGACGCGAGAGATGACCTCGACCGTGCTTTCGGTGGGCAAGACCCAGAGGCCCATGAAGGTGGCGGTCTTACCGCCGAAACGGACTTCGGAATCGTAGCTTTCAGCGCCAAGAATGACCTCGGCGACGTCCGCGAGCCGGATCAGGGTGCCGTTGCGCTCGGCGACCACGAGCTGCTTGAACTCGTCAACGTTCTTGAGATCGGTGTTGGCGATCAGGCTGACCTGCAGCATCGATCCCTTGGTGTTGCCCACCGCCGCAAGGGCGTTGTTGGCCACGAGGGCGGCCCGGACTTCGCCGGGGCTGAGACCGCGGGCGGCGAGTTCGTCGGGCTTCAGCCAGATGCGCATCGCGAAGACACGGCCGCCGAGGAGGTCGGCGCGCTGGATGCCCGCGATCGACGCGAGGCGCGGCTGCACCATGCGCGTGAGGTAGTCGGTGATCTGGTTTTGGTCGAGGGTCTCGGAGGAAAATCCGAGGTACATCGAGGCAAACTGATTGTCGCTCGACTCCACGCTGATCGTTGGCGATTCGGCCTCCGGCGGCAGCTCGTTGCGGACCTGATCAATCTTGGAGCTGATCTGCGCGAGGGCGGCGTTGGTGTCGTAGTTCAGGCGCAGGAAGACGCGGATCGTACTGACGCCGGCAAAGCTCTCGGACTCGATGTAGTCGATGCCGTCGGCGCTGGAAATCGCGCGCTCGAGCTGCGTCGTGATGTAGCCGCGCACGGTGTCGGCGCTGGCCCCGAAGTAGATCGTGCTGACATTTACCACCGCGCTGTCGCTGCGCGGGTATTGCCGGGTGTTGAGCTGGAAGTAGGCGACGACCCCCAGCACGGCGATGACGATGTTAACCACCAGCGCGATGACTGGCTTGCGGACAAACAGGTCCGTGAAACTCTTTTTAAGCATGGGAGGCTGCGCGAGCGGCCGCGCGTCGAGGAAGAAAGGAGAAAAAGGAAACGTTCGGGCCTACTCAGGTGTTAGCGGGCTTGGGCGCCGGATTGCTGCCGGGCTGGACCGAGTTATTGACCTGCACGGCGAGGCCGTTGCGCAGCTTGAAGATGCCGGAGGAGGCGATCTGCTCGCCTCCCTTGAGGCCCTCCGTGATCACGATCAGATCGCCGCGGGCGGCGCCGATTCGCACCGGCTGCTGGCGGACGCCGAGGTAGTCCTTGCCGTCCGCGCCCTTCATCTGCTCGACGATGAACACGGAATTGCCATAGGAGGCGTAGGCCACGGCCGTGGCCGGAACCACCACCATGGTTTCCGTCTGATCGAGGCTCACCTCGACCTGAGCGAACATGCCAGGCCTAAGCCGCTCACTCGCGTTCGGCAGCGTGGCCTGGACAGCGATGTTGCGGGTGGAGGAATCCACCTCGGCATTGATCGCGCTCAGCTCGCCGACAAAGGATGCCCCCGGGTAGGCATCGACCGTGACGTTGATCTTCTGGCCAAGGGAAAGCGAGGGCAGCTGGCGCTGCGGGATCGCGAAATTCACGTAGATCGGATCGAGCTGCTGGAGGGAGATCAGGGGCTGGCCGGGGGAAACGTACTGGCCTACATTCACCACCCGGATACCAACGCGTCCGTCGAACGGGGCACGGACGCGCTTGCGTTCGATCGTGGCGCGGAGGGCGGCGGCTTGGGCGACGGCCTGGTTGTACTTCGCCTCGGAGGAGTCGAGTTCGGCCTGGCTGATGGTGTTCTTCTGGCGCAGCTCGCGCGAGCGGTCGCGCTCGAGCTTGGCCAGGGTCTCGGCCGCTTCGGACGAGGCCAGCTGGGCGACCTCGACGGACGTGTCGATCTCCACGAGCAGCTCCCCCTTTTTGACCTGCGCGCCGCTGCCCACGGGAATCGCCACGATCGGGCCGCCCGCATCGGCGCTGACATTGATTCCCTGCACCGGAGCCAGAGTGCCGATCGCGTGGATCTGCGGCTGCCAGGACTCGACCTTCACCTGCGCAGTCGTGATCGCCGTCGGCGGCGGCACGTACAGCGACGACGTGAGCTCGTTGATCTGGGCCATCTTGATGGCGCCAAGGGAGACGACGACGGCAATAAAGCCGGCGATCGCGAGAATGAACTTCTTGATCATGGGGAGGGTGCGTTGAGTGAAAAATCAGACCGAGCCGGGCTCGGTGGAGGCCAGGGCGGTCGCCTCGGCCGGGGCCTCGCGCAGCATCGCGGCGTGGGAAATCATCTTATTGAGAAGACGAACGAGCGTGTGCCGTTCAGACTCCGCGAGCGGACGAACTAGGCTGGCCATCAATTGAAAGTGGCCGGGCAACATCCCGTGGAGGAACTGTTCCGCCTTGGGCGTCAGGCGGACGCTCATCATGCGGCGATCGTGGGGGTCGCTCTCGCGCGTCACGAAACCATCCCGCTCAAGCGTATCAATCAGCCCCGTCATGGTCGCACGGGTCACGCCGGCCGCCTCGGCCAGCTCCGCCGGCGTGCGCGGGCCCGGCGGAAAGCACTCCCCGCCGACCGGGTCCGCACTGCGCTTCCCCGAGTTGAAGAGCAGCATCAGCACACCGAAACGGCCCTGCGAAATGCCGTGGGCGTGGAAATTCTTTTCCGCGAGGGCAAAGGCCTCGTCGCCCGCCCGCAGGAGATGCAAAAACACTTCACACGCGGAGGGGTCCAGATCGGGAAAGGTCTTCGCCGCGCCCAACAGGCACTCGTAGCGGGGAAGGTCTTTCAGCATCAAGAGTGGCATGGTCCGAAAGGGTTAGGAGTGATCCAGAATATAAGGAAGCTTATAATTAGGAGGCTAATCATAGAGACAAGCGATCTCTGCCGTTTCCGCGGAGAAAAAAACCCTAACCCATCATTTAAATGAGTTTACAATCCAATCGCGGCACAAAAAGGGCGGGCCACGCAGGCCCGCCCGGTTTGAGGCCATGCAGCTGATTAAACCTTAGAGGCCGTGGGCTGCCGCCACCACGGCATCGACGGTGATGCCGAGTTCCTTCATGGCCGTCCCGCCCGGGGCGCTGAGGCCGAAGCGATCGATACCGATCGCCTTGCCGTCGAGGCCGACATAGCGGGCCCAGGAAGCCGTGACCCCGGCCTCGATCGCCACGCGCTTGCGGCACGACGAGGGGAGGATGGACTCACGGTAATCGGCGCTCTGCCGATCAAAGCGTTCCATTGAAGGCATCGAGACTACGCGCACGCCGGCCCCCAGACGCTTCGCCGCGGCGACGGCGAGTTGAAGCTCGGACCCGGTCGCAAGGAGAATGTGACTTAAGGCGGCTGACTCTTGAATCGCGATGTAGGCGCCCTTGAGGACGCCTTCGCGCCGCGCCTGAGCCGGAATCTCGTTAAGCATCGGGACGGCCTGGCGGCTCAGGGCCAGCAGGGTTGGTCCCTCTAGACGCTCAAGCGCGGCCGCGAATGCTCCGGCCGTTTCTTCGGGGTCGGCGGGGCGGATGACATCGAGATTGGGAATCACGCGAAGACCGGCGACGGTTTCCACCGGCTGATGGGTCGGACCGTCCTCCCCCACCCCGATCGAGTCATGCGTGTAGATGTAGACGACGGGGAGGCTTGAGAGTGCGGCGATGCGCATTGCCGGGCGGGAGTAATCGGCGAAGACGAGGAACGTCGCGCAGGAGGCGCGGAAGATCCCGTCGTAGGCGACACCATTGCTGATGGCGGCCATGCCGTGCTCGCGAATGCCGTAGCGCAGATTGCGACCGGCGCGGTTGGTGCGGTCAAAATCCTTGTCCGCGGCGATGTAGTTGAGCGTCGAGCCGTAGAGGTCCGCACTGCCCGAGATGAGCAGGGGCAGAGCGGCGGCGACCGGCTGGAGGACATCCTTGCCGGCAGCACGGGTGGCGAGCTTGGCGTCCAAAGCAAACGGGGGGATCTTCGCCAGCAGGTCGAGGGCGACGGGCTTGGTCGCGCGCGACTCAAGCAGGGCGGCCTTGTCCGGATTTGTGGCGCGCCAGGCGGCGTAGGTCTTCAGCCACTTCTTGTAGCCACGGACGAGACGCTTCTTGTGATCGGCGAAGTAGGCGCGGACGTCGTCACTGACGAAGAAATGCTGGTCCGCGGGCAGGCCGAGACTGGCCCGGGCGGGGTCGGAGAACTTGGCCCCACCCTCGCCATGGCCCTTCGAGGTGCCCTGAACTTCGGCAATACCTTTGCCGATGATCGTCTTCGCGATGATCAGCTGAGGGCGGCCGGTCTTGGCCTTCTTGGCCTTGGTGATCGCCTTGAGGATCGCGGCGAGATCGTGGCCGTCGGCGAGCGTCTGCACATCCCAACCGATCGCCTTGAAGCGCGCGCCGGCGTTCTCGCTCTGGCTTTTGTCGGCCATCGCGTCCAGCGTGACGTCATTGGCGTCGTAGATCAGGATCAGGTTGTCGAGCCCCTGGTGGCCGGCGAAGGCTACGGACTCCATGGCAACGCCCTCCTGCATGCAGCCGTCGCCGGCAAGGCAGATGACATGGTGGTCGAAGATCGGATGCTCGGCGGTGTTGAAGTGGGCCGCGGCCATTTGCCCGCTCATCGCGAGGCCGACGGCATTGCCCACGCCCTGGCCGAGAGGACCGGTGGTGCACTCAACGCCGGGGGTCTCGTGGAACTCCGGGTGGCCGGGCGTCTTGGAGTGGAGCTGACGGAAGTTTTTCACCTCCTCGAGGGGAAGGTTGTAGCCGCTGAGGTGAAGCCAGGTGTAGAGAAACATCGACCCATGACCGGCCGAGAGGACAAACCGGTCGCGGTTCAGCCAGCGGGGCTCATCGGGATTGTGCACCATGGCATGCCCGTAAAGGACGGCGCCGATCTCGGCGGCGCCGAGGGGCAGGCCCAGGTGGCCGGAGGAGCACTTGTGAACGGCGTCAATGGCCAGGCCACGAGCCTGCGCGGAAACGCGGGAAAGAATCTCGGTGTTCAGTTTCATGGAAAGTATCTAGATGGGGATGGTCAGGATTAAGACCGCAAGAATCGCCACCACCATTCAGGCACAAAAAAAGCGAGCCGGTAAAGGCTCGCTTTCGAAAATCTCTAATAATGATTAGAACCTCAGGACTTGGCGGCTTCTTCGACGCGACGTTCCTTGACCGCCATGGCGGCCTTGCCCTGACGATCCCGGAGGTAGTAGAGGCGGGCGCGCATGTTCTCGGACTCGCGCTCGATCTCAATCTTGTCGATGTTCGGCGAGTTCACGGGGAACACGCGCTCGACGCCCTCGCCGTAGCTGATGCGACGGACGGTGAAAGTCTCGTGGATACCATGACCCTTGCGGGCGATAACGACGCCAGTGAAGATCTGGATTCGCTCCTTGTCGCCTTCGCGAACCTTGGTGTGCACGCGCACGCCGTCGCCGACCTTGAACGGTGGGAGGTCTTTCTTCAGCTGCGGCGCAGTGATCTCTTTAATGATGGGATTCATGGCTGTGTTTCTCGAATAAATCTGGGCGAACCTGACGGGTTTTCTCAGTACGCTGCGCCTGCCGCCACTTCTCGATCTCACCGTGGTTGCCCGAAAGGAGCACTTCCGGCACGGACATACCTCGAAACTCGGCGGGACGCGTGTAGTGAGGAAAGTCGAGCAACTTGCCGGTGAAGGATTCGTGCGTCAATGACTTTTCTTCCCCGAGAACGCCCGGGATAAAGCGCGCCAGCGCATCGATCACCACCGCGGCCGGCAGGGTCCCGTTGGTGAGCACATAATCGCCAATGCTGATCTCGCGATCGATGATCTTGTCGCGTATGCGTTGGTCAATGCCCTCGTAATGGCCGCTCAGCAAAATGAGGTGCTGCCGTGTGGCCAGGTCCCTCGCGATCGGTTCGGAATAAGGGGCTCCATCCGGCGTCAAATAGATCCGCTGGCAGCCGGGCGTTTGCAATTGCTCGATTGCCGCAAAGACCGGCTCCGGCTTCATCACCATCCCCGCCCCACCCCCGAACGGGCGGTCATCGGTCGTTCGGTGTTTATCCACTGACCAGGCTCGTAGGTCGTGGACCTTGACCGAAAGCAAC
>CAMAXB010000012.1 GCA_945862035.1 Opitutus sp. GAS368 | reverse complement strand
ACGGAGAGGCGGATCGCGTTGTGCAGCTCGCCGCGCTGCCACGGAGTGAGGACCAGCGCGGTGCGGTGCTTGGACAAATACGCCACCGCGGCCGCCGTGTTGGCGTCATGCAGGACGAGCGAAAACAGGAATGATGTATCCGCGTATGTCATGGCCGCACTCAGTACCGGTCCCGGTCCGACGCGAGCAGGTCGGCGCCGGACACGGCCAGCATCGGCTGCTTTTTGAGTTCGGTGAGGCGGGCCGGCAGGGTCGCCCACAGTCGCGTTCGTTTGGCCGGCTTGCCCGCGGCCGGAGGAGTCAGCGTGGCGACGACCCTGCGGCGTGATGTGATGGCCACCGACTCGCCGTTCTGGATGTGGCGCAGGACTTCAGGGAAGGCGTTTCTCACCTGGCGGACGGTGGCGGTTTTCATGTCTCACCAATATGTCTCACGAACGAAAAGGTCAAGAACGCCGCGTTTGGTGGGCGTGGTCGCGCTCAAAGGACCCGGACCGGGGTCGGCGGACCCCGGCTACACCTTGGGGGATCGGAATCGGGAGCTGGAAGCTCCCGCCACGTTGGGCAGGAGCCGGAATTTCGTCCGTGCGCGCGGTGGCGCGGGATCGCTCTCCGTGTCCTTCCGCGTGCTTCGCGGGCACAAAAAACGCCGGCCTTTCGGACCGGCGCTTTTGCTGCGGGAAGAACGAGACTGAGAACGAGGTCCGCGCGCTGCGCGCGGAGTGTTCGGTTTACCTTTGTGGTTTAGGTCTGATTTCTAAACGCAGGTTTCAGGTCTCAGGTTTCAGCGCACGATTGATCCGCTCGGCTCATGTTCGGTGACATTAAATCCGTGCGATGTGTCCCTAGGGACGCTGACATGAATTCAGTGACTGCTCCTGACGTTAATTCAGTGACTTGCTGACAAGGATTCGATGCGACGGTGACAAGAATTCTATACTCCGCGACGGCCTCTAGGAGTTGATTCCTTGCTGACTGGTTGGGCCCCACAAACCTAGAGAGGACTTTTCCAGCTGGCCCTATTAGGGCGAGCGGCAGAATCGGGTTACGGATGCCATCAGTCTTCGGACGAGTCGGCCAGACTCAGCTCAGCGGTACTCTTCTCCGGTGATCGCGTTGATGATCTTGAAGTTCTCGACGTGGTAGTTGAGGTCGGCGCGGAAGGCCAGTTTCACGCCGTACATCTTCTCCATCCGGACCAGCAGGTCGGCGTCCTCGCTGCGGAGGCGCTCGAGGATGCTGGGGTGGACCAAGACGCGGAGGGAGTACTCCTTGCCGTCGTTGCGCGCGATGAGGCGGCGGACGATCGAGGAGAGTTTGCGCTGGAGCTCGACCGACATCGTCGTGGCCGACTTCACGATGCCGCGGCCGCGGCAGTACGGGCAGTCGGTGTAGAGATTCGACGAGAGCGATTCCTGCTGGCGCTGGCGCGTCATCTGCATGATGCCGAGCTGCGAGATCGGGAGGATGTGGGTCTTCGCCTTATCGTCCGACATCAGCTCAACCATCTTCTCGTAGACGGCGTTGCGGTGGCGGCGCTCCTTCATGTCGATGAAGTCCATCACGATCAGGCCGCCCAAATTGCGCAGCTTGATCTGGCGGGCCATCTCGGCCGCGGCCTCAAGGTTCACGGCGTAGATCACGTTCTTCTCCTCGCCACCCTTGTTGCGGTGGGAGCCCGTGTTGACGTCGATGGCGATGAGCGCCTCGGTCTCGTCGATCACGATCTCGCCGCCGGACGGCAGCTGGACCTTGCGCTGGAAGGTCTGCTCGATCTGGCGCTCGATGTTGAAGCGCTCGAAGATCGGGATGCTGTCCTTGTAAAGCGCGATCTTGGATTTGCTGCGCTGCGAAATCTGGCCGACGTGGGCCGCGCAGCGTTCATGGTCCTCCTTGTTGTCAATCAGGACGCGGTCGACCTCCTCGGTGAGGAAGTCACGCACGGTGCGCTCGACGATATCGGGCTCCTGGTAAAGGCAGGCGGGCGCGCGATCCGACTTCATCTTGGCCTGGATGCCTTCCCACGTCTTGAGGAGCAGGTGCAGGTCGCGGACGAAGTAACGGGGCTTCTTGCCCTCGCCGGCGGTGCGGACGATGACGCCCATGCCCTCGGGGATGGTGAGCTCGTTGATGAGCTGGCGGATGCGGGTGCGCTCCTTGGGATCCTCGATCTTGCGCGAGATGCCGCACTGGTCGGAGTACGGCATCAGCACGAGGTAGCGGCCGGGGAGGGAGAGGTTGGTCGTGGTCCGCGGGCCCTTGGTGCCGATGGGGCCCTTGGTGACCTGGATGACGATCTCGCTGCCGGGTGGGTAGAGGCCGGGGATGTCCTTGACCGTCGGCTCGGCGCCGCGCGGCTGGGCGTCCTTCTTGCGGTTGACGCGGACGACCTCCACGGAGGAGTCGGCGGCGGCCGGGAGCATGTCCCAGTAATGGAGGAAGGCGTTCTTGGAGTAGCCGATGTCGACGAACGCGGCCTTCAGGCCCGGGTCGAGGTTCTTGATGCGGCCCTTGTAGATGCCGCCAACCATGCGGTTGTCGGAATCGCGCTCGATCTCGAACTTCTCCAGCGTGCCGTCCACGAGGAGCGCGACGCGCTTCTCGAGGGGCTCGGAATTGATGATCAGTTCACGAAAGGACGATTTCTCCTTCTTGAACACGGACAGGATCTTTTGAAGCAGCGGGCGTTGCTTAGACCGCTCGACGGCGCCGGCCTTCAGTTCGGCCCGGTCAACGGGATCGGACTCAATGGACGGAGGAGGATTGGCGAGTTCCTCGTCATACTGGTGGGAATCGTCCGGGGCCGGCTGGCCGCGGGATGCAGATTGCGACTGATCGCTCATGGTGGGTGATGTCCTGGGTTGGGACGGAGCCCCCCTGGGCGCGGGTTGCGGCGCAGGAAATTCCGGTCATGAGGTCGGATTCGCCGATTGGCTTCAGTTTCACGTGAAGTCCTTTCGAAAGCGATAGACGCTCTGGACCAGTCCTTGCAGCAAGCAGCAACTGAGCACAAAGGAGCCACCGTAGCTGATAAAGGGAAGCGGTATGCCCGTGATGGGCACGAGCCCGATGGTCATGGCAATGTTGACGAAGACGTGAACCGCAAAGAGCACCGTGACCCCAATGACGAGGAGGGTGCCGAAGCGGTCACGGGCTAGGCCCGCGATACGTACTCCGTTGAACATCACTATCCCAAACAGGCCGAGAACCGTGAGGCTTCCCAGAAAACCTTTCTCCTCGGCGATGACCGAGAAGATAAAATCGTTGTGCGCAACCGAGCGCGGCAGATAGCCCAATTGGGCCTGCGTTCCCTGCGTCCAGCCCTTGCCGACCAAGCCGCCGGAACCGACGGAAATCAGCGACTGGCGCTGGTTCCAGCCGATGCCCATGGGGTCGATCTTGTCGGGGGCGATGAAGGAGATGATGCGGTTGCGCTGATAGTCCTTGAGCGGAACCCAGGTCGTTGCCTGGTATTTTCCGCGGTCGTTCACGTAGGATAACTTGTTGTCATCCATGAACTTCATATAGCTGGTGCTGTCCCAGGCGACGATGCCCACGATGAGCAGAAATGCCCCCAAAGCTCCTGCAAAAAAGCGGGTTGAAAGCTTGGAGACGTAGAGCATGGAAAACACCATCGGGGGCAGCACGATCGCGGATTTAAGGTCCGGCTGGAGCAGGATAAGGAACATAGGTAATCCTACCGCAAGCGCCAACTTGCCCAAGACGCCCAAGGATTGCTGGACGGTGCCGATTTGGGACCGGATGATCACCGTTGCCGTCATCATCAGAACCGCGGCCTTGGCCGGCTCGGATGGCTGCAGCGAGATGAATCCAAAATCCAACCAGCGCTGGGCGCCGTAGACCTCCTGCCCGATCCCGGGGATGAGCACGGCGAGCAACAGAATGATGCAAGCCAGGTAAAACCAGTGGATTACGCTGATCCAGAACCGGTAGTCGATCAGGGAGACGGCGATGTAGACCCCGGCGCCGATCGTCATGAAAACCAACTGCTTTATCCAATCGCTTTGGGCGGTGGAAAGCTGCGCACTATAGATAAAGCTTAATCCGATGGCAGCCAGCGCGAGCATGGCAAGCGGCGTCCCCAGGTCCCAGCGCTCGCGCGTGGTGACCTTGAAGACGCTCAGCAGCTCAATGGGCGCGCGGAGGTTCATGGGGGAGGGGTGTGGCGGTCAATGCATGGCGGGTTCTTGGGCCCGCTGCAAAGTCGGATCGTGAGTTTCTTCCACTTCATGGGCCGCGGAGGCTTCCGCGCCGGCCTTGGTCGAGGCACGGGCGAGCCCCAAGAGGATCCCGAAGACGACGCCCCCCATGGGGTTCTCCAGCACGACGCCGAAGCAGGCGCTGGTCAGGATCACCCAGCAGGCGCACCACCACGAAAGCGCGCGGGTGGCGCCATCGAGCCCGGCGCGGGTGGCCTTCGCCGCCGTGCGGGTGCGTGCAATCATCAACCCCACGAGCACGAGAAAGAGCGCGAGCCCCAGAAATCCGGTCCGGCCAAGTACCGCGAACACACTGCTGTGCGGGCTGAGCACGCCAGATCCTGCCCGCCCTCTTCGTCGATTGGTTCTTCGGCCGAAACAGGCTCGTGGCCACGCCTAGGCAGCGTTTCTGGCGCACCGCGCTGAATCGGCTGCGCGGGCGGACCGATCGGTGGGCGTGCGTGATTGCCCAGACCATGGTGCCGGACGGCGAGGAGCCCGCCCGGGCCCGGCTGCAGGAGGTGCTCGGGCAGACCCTGTCGGCGATTCAGCCTGGAATGTGACCGGTCCGGTTGCCGTGGGGCGAAGAAAGGTTGAACTTTCCCAGTCGTTTCCCACGATCATGTCCTCTTGAGATCAGCAAGCGCCGCCGACTTCGCCTTGATGATTGCGCAAAGCGGTCCCACGTCCTGGCCGCTCGCGCTGTCGCTTGGCGTCGGCGCGACCGCCGGCTTTGGCGCCGTCTGGCTGCTGACCCGGAACGCCCGTCGCGGCGCTCCCGACCGGGCAGCCGAATTGCTGGATGTCGCGCGCCGCGAGGCCGCCGTCGCCGGCGCGGAGATCAAGCAAAAGGCCGAGGAGGAAGTTGCCGCCCGCCGCGCCGAGCTCAATCGCGAGTTTGACCGCAGGGAAATCGAGAGCGATGTGCGGCTGCGCGAGATCCGGGCGCACGAGGAATCCCTTGCGCTGCTCGACTATCAGCTGGAGCAGAAGGGCGAGCGCCTCGCGCGCGAAAATGCTGCCATCAAGCAGGCCCGCGACGCCATCCGCGCTCTGTCCAAATCCCTGCGTAAGCGCCTCGAGGGTGTGTCGCAGATGGACGCTGAGGAGATCAGGAAGGCCCTGCGCGAGGAGGTGCAGCTGGAGTGCGCCGATGAGCTGCGGGTCCTGCGCCGCGAGATTCTTGAGCGTTCCGAGCAGGACCTGCAGAACGAGGCCAAGCGGATCCTGATCACCTCGATGCAGCGCCTCGCGGGCAAACCCAATAACGACATCACCGCGACCATCGTCCAGCTGCCCAGCGAGGAGATGAAGGGCCGCATCATCGGCCGCGAGGGCCGCAATATCAAGGCCTTCGAGGCCGCCACCGGCGTCACTCTCCTGATCGACGAGTCGCCCCAGATGGTGCTGATCTCCTCCTTTGACCCGGTGCGCCGCGAGATCGCCCGTGTCGCGCTCGAGGCGCTGGTGAAGGATGGCCGTATCCACCCTGCCACGATCGAGGAGTTTGTCGTTCGCGCCCGCAGCGACATCGACCTCAATGTCGAGCAGTCGGGTGAGGACGCGGTCCAGCGGCTGGGCATCAATGGCCTGCACCCCGAGCTGATCAAGCTGCTCGGCCGCCTGAAGTTTCGCTTTTCCTACACGCAGAACGTGCTCGATCACTCGATCGAGGTCGGCTTCCTCGCCTCCATGCTCGCCAGCGAGCTCGGACTCGACCCCAACATCGCGAAGCGGGCCGGCCTCCTGCACGACATCGGCAAGGCCATCGAGGGCGAGTACGAGGGCAGCCATGCCATCATGGGCGGCGATTTTGTGCGCCGGCACGGCGAGACTCCGATCGTCGTCAACGCGGTCGCCGCCCACCATGAAGAGGTCAAGCCCGAGACGGTCTACGCCGGTCTCGTCATCCTGGCCGACACCATTTCCGCCGTCCGCCCCGGTGCGCGCGCCGAGTCGATGAGCAGCTACATCCAGCGCCTCGACCGGTTGGAGAAGCTGGCGATGTCCGTCGAGGGCGTGCAGCAGGCCTACGCCATCCAGGCCGGCCGCGAGGTCCGCGTGGTCGTCAACCCGCAGCAGGTCACCGACGACCAGGCGAAGGATATGGTCAAGCGCCTGCGGCAGCGGGTCGAGGAGGAGCTGCAGTACCCAAGCACGATCAAGATCACGGTGATCCGCGAGTCGCGCTTCACCGAAACAGCGACGTAGCGCCGCGAAGCGTCGCCGGACCCCGTGTTGTAGCCGGGGTCGCTGACCCCGGTCCGGAGGGAGAGAACGTTCGATCGAATGTTCGACCATGCCGGCGCGCCAGGCGCATGACGGCCCCACGTAAGCCCCGGCCTCAGCGAGGCCGGCTACATCGAACCCTTCGCCGCTTTTGGCTTTAAGCTGGGCGCTTAACGCTTACAGTTTGGTCCTCATCCGCATGCCCGAACCGAAGTTACTCGAAACCTTTCCCAATCCGGCGCCCAAGCGCGACTACGTGATCGAGCATACGCACCACGAGTTCACGTCGCTCTGCCCGATGACGGGACATCCCGACTTTGCCCACATCACCGTGCGGTACGTGCCGGACAAGACGTGCGTCGAGCTCAAGTCGCTCAAGATCTACTTTCATGCCTTCCGCAACGAGGGCATTTTCTTCGAGGCAGTGACGAACAAGATCTGCGATGACCTGGGGGCGGCGTTGAAGCCGCGGCGCCTGACCATTGTTGCGGATTGGAAGGCCCGCGGTGGCTTCACTTCGGTCGTCACCGCGGAATGGTCTCCGCGGCGCGGCCGCACCTGAACGTGCGCCCGGCCCTTGCCTACTTCCTGCTTCTGGCCTGCGCGCCCTGCGTGCAGGCGCAAGCCGTGGTTCCGGAGGTGCCGCGCTTGATGGTGGGGCAGCCGGTGCAAATGGAGAAGCTTGTGGTGGCGGCGACCCTCGCCAGCATGGTGGTGCGCACCAACTACGAGGTGCGTAACAATGAGGAGGCCACCCTGGTGCGGGTGGTGATCGAGGAAGTCCGGGCCGGCTCGCGCGCCGCGCGTGCGGGCATCGAGCGAGGGATGCTGATCCTCGCCATCGAGGGCGTCCCCATCCGCGGTCTGACCGAGAAGACCTTCGAAGCGGTCATGTCGCGCGAGATCACCGACACACTTACCCTCACCGTCCGCCGGCGCAACGGGTTCCGCTCGCTGAAGATTGAGATCCCGATCGGCGAACCGGCCCCGGTCAGGGATTGAGCGCGCGGATCACGCTGGCGTGGATCTCCGGTCCGGCCGCGACGGTCGAGCGTGCTGGGTAGGCGTGGGCACCCTGCCAGTCGGTGATGATGCCGCCCGCACCGCGGACGACCGGTACCAGGGCGGCGATATCCCAGGGATTCATCACCGGATCGACGCAGATATCGGCCCACCCGCAGGCTACCAGCAGGTAGCCATAGCAATCACCCCATGTGCGCACCAGCCGAGCGCGGCCGGCAAGGGCATCGAAGGCGGGACCGTTCTGATAGCGGGCGGGGCTCAGCCCGTCGCTGGTCAACAGCGTGGCCTCCTCGATCCGCTCGCAGGCCCGCACGCGGACCGGACGATCGTTCAGCGTCGTGACTTGGCCGTCGCCGATGCAGAGCTGCCCGAGGACGGGCTGATGAATCGCCCCCAGCACGGGTTGACCCTGATGAAGCAGCGCGATCAGGGTGCCCCACAGCGGAACGCCGGTGATGAAGGACTTGGTGCCGTCGATGGGGTCGAGTACCCAGACCCACTCCGAGTTGGGCCGGTCGTCCCCGTACTCCTCGCCAATAATGCCGTGATCTGGAAAGCGCGCGGCGATCATCCGGCGCATGAGTTCCTCTGCGCCGCGATCCGCCCGCGTGACGGGCGAGGCGTCGTTCTTGGTCTCGACCGCAAGAGCGCGGTCGCCGAAGTGCGGACGAATGAAGTCTCCGCTGGCTTGGGCCAGTTCGTGCAAGAAGGACCGGTAGGGTGCGAGATCCACGTGGGCAGACTTGCGGGCCGCCGCGGCGGAATCGACGGAAAAAGATGGGATTCCCGGACGCCTCCGTCTTGCTGGGACCGTGGTCGCTTCTTGGCTTCGACATCCCCTTCACTTTATCGACTTTGAGGGCAGCCTTGGGTCGGGAATCCTTGAGTATGGGGTGGTGACTCTTGAGTCGGGCTTGATCGCCGGCGCCCAGACGCGGCTGTGCCGGGCGACGGGGGCCATTCGATCGGAGGATGCGGCCGTCCACGGATTGGCCGCCCGCGATGTGTCCGCGTCGCCGCCATTTGCGGACGACTTTGAGCTCTTTGCCGGGCTGCGGGAGACGGGTCCGCTGGCCGCTCACTTTGCCCAGGCTGAGAATACGCTGATCAAGGGCGTGTGGCCTTACCCGCGGACGTCGCCCGATTTCGCGCGCGCGGGCGGGAGCGTGACAGACTGGGGACCGTGGATCGATACCGGCCGGCTCTATCCCCAATTCTACCCAAACCTGGATTCGGCGAAGCTGGAGGATCTCGTGCGCGTCTTCGGGCTCCAGCCTGCCTTGGACGAAGCGGCCTTGCGCTGGTGCCCGCCCGCGCGTCGCCGTTACCATGCCGCACTGTACGATGCCCTGGCCGGGGCACTGCTGCTCGCGCGGCTGGCGAAGGAGCCGGCGCTGAGGGATCGGCCGCTGGCGTGGATCCTCGCGCACAGCACGCTCGATCCGGAGAAGCGCGACGCGATCAACCAGGGAAATTTGTTTTAGCGCGGTTGAGTTTCGATCCGATCCAGAAGTCGCGCAGAGACCCAGAGGCGCAGAGCGCTGAGAGAGATCAACGTTCAGGGCAGGTTTCTCTGCGGCTCCGCGGCTCTGCGCGACTTCTTTAACCCGTCACTCCTCCACCGGGAAACGCTTCATCCCACGGAGCTCGCTGGCCGATCAAGCCAAGGAAAAGCGGGCCGTTGCGCAGGGAGCGCGGGCCTGGGCGGCGGGGTTCGCGGATTAGTCGCCAGAGCCACTCGAAGCCGCTCCGGCGGACCAAGGCCGGCGCCTGGCGAATGCGGCCGGAGAGCAGATCGAAGGCGGCGCCGACGCTCAGGAGGACGCCGCTCGGCAGCTGGGGCTGCAACGCGGCCATGAGCGCTTCCTGGCGAGGGGTCCTCAGCCCGATCCAGATGAAGTCGGCCTCGGCCGCGCGGATGCGTGCGGCGAGGGCATCGAGTTCCTCACGGCTGATCTCGCCAAGGGGCGGGGATTCAGTCCCGGCGAAGACTAAACCAGGCCAGCGCGCGCAGCGTTGCAGCGAGTAGATCGCCCGTCCCCGGGCCGGCCCCGCAGAAATAGTGACGGCGCCCGGTTGAGGCGGTCGCGGTCGCGACCGCCAGAAGCAGATCCGGACCGTAGACCCGGGCCGTCTCTGCGTGGCCGGCGCGCTGTCCGAGCCAGACCAGAGGCATCCTATCCGGAGTTGTTATGATGGCGCGGTTGAGGATCGCCCGGTGACGAGCATCGCGGCGGGCCGAGCAGACCCTGTTCACGTCGCAGCAGCAAACGAGGTGGGGCGGACCTTCCCGGGCCGCGGCAATGATCTGGCCGCGCGTATCGTCGAGGGTCAGCGCGGGTACGCCGACGCCGAGTACGTTGAAGCGCGGGGGCGGGGTTATCCGGCGCGAGCAGAGAACCGCGCGAGCAGTTCGTCAAACGTCGTGTGGGCGAGGGATGGCAGTCGGAGATCGGCCTGGGGAAAGTCGAAGTGGGCGGTCGACGGGTTTGGGACGACCACGCAATTCAACCCGGCGCGCTTGGCGGCGACGTGACCGGGCACGGAATCCTCGAACGCGACGCTGGCGGCGGCGTCCGCATCGAGGGCCTTGAGGGCCGCGAGGTAGACATCGGGGGCAGGTTTGCCGGCGGACACGTCGTCGATGCAGAGAATCGCGGCGAAGTAGGGCCGCAAGGCGAGGCGATCGAGGTGACGTTCGACGTGGGTGTGATCAGAGTTGGACGCGACGGCAAGACCAAGCCCCCGGTTCCTGGCCTCGTCGAGGAGGGCCCTCACCCCGGGCAGGATGGGCTGACGGTTCGTGTAGAGCCGGGTGCGCCGGCGATATTCGCGCTCAAGTTCAACGCGGTCCTGCCCGCGGGGAAAGGCGCTCCAGGGATCAAAGTTGATCCCCACATGGCCGACGACACCGTGCGCCTTGGCGAGGTCGCAGGGCAGGCCGTGCTCGGCATGCAGTTCCACCCACGCCTCCACAAGCGGGGTTTCGGTGTCGACGATCAATCCGTCGAAATCAAAGACAAGGGCGCTGATCATGCGGTGAGAGGAGGGAGCAAGAAGGAGAATCCCCCCGCCGTCACGACACGAAATTTCCACCTACCCCATTGCAGCCATCAAGTAACCTATTGGGTTACACGATGGCTGCGTTGCTCCTGGGTGAAAGGGGAACAAGTAACCCAATAGGTTACTTGATGGCCGCGGGATTTGGCGTCAGCGGGTCATTGTTTTTTTGGGAAGGTGGGACGGATATTCGGTGATCACGCCGGTAGGGAGGCTGTTGATGCTGACGCCGTTTCTCTCTGACCGGCAGGCGGCGACGCCGTCGGGGCCCTTGCGTCTGGCCCGTTCGCTGACCGGTGTTGCCGAAGCCGCGCCGCAAGAGGGCCGCGCGGTCGACGAATTTGCGGGCAATCGGGATTGGCGTTGGACTCAGAGCCCCTGCGAATCGACCAGGTAGATCAGGGCGGCGAGGGAGGCGGTGCTGGCGGCGGCGATCAGGACGGACAAGAACGGAAGGCGCATGGGGGGACGTTTCCCGGCGGGAGCGGGGCCGGCAAGCGCAGGCTGCGAGTGGGATCCGCGATTGAGAAAGCGCGATACCGCTGCCAAAGTACGATATGCCGTCGCCGACCGAAGTCCAACGCCAGGAACAGCGCAGGCGTCCGCTCGGCACACCGGTGATGGATCAGCGCTGGGCCGACCTGCTTTTCCTGCACTGGACATGGGACCCCGAGGCGGTGCAGCGCACCCTGCCACCCGGGCTGACGGTCGACACCTTTGAAGGTCGTGCCTGGATCGGTCTGGTACCCTTCTTTATGCAGCGGGTGCGGCCCCGGTTTTGTCCGACGGTGCCGGGACTCTCGGACTTCCTGGAACTGAATGTGCGCACCTACGTCCATGATGACGCAGGCCGGCCCGGAGTCTGGTTCTACTCGCTCGACTGCGACCAGTGGCTCGCGGTCAAGATTGCCCGCGGGCTCTTCGGCCTGCCCTACGAGCATGCGCAGATGACGGCGCAGCGCTCGGCGGCTGGCCGCCTTGACTACCGGAGCCGGCGGCAGGGCGATGCGACGGAGAGCAGGTTCGATTACGCTCCGGCGAGGGGAGGACAGGAAGCCGAGCCCGGGACGAAGGCGTTTTTTCTGCTCGAGCGTTACCGCCTGTACTCCGGCGGGGCTGCGGGCCGCGCTCTGAGGAGCGGGCGTGTGGCGCATGCGCCGTACCGCTTCGTGCTGACGGATGCGGCCGCCTATGACACGCGCGTGATGGTGCTGGCGGGTTTTGACCCGGCGGGGCGGGCTCCGGATCACGTCTGCGTGGCGGAGACGGTCGACGTGGAGGTCTTTCCGCTGGAGCGGGTGGGGCGGGGGAGTGCGGACCGCCGGCCCTCTCCGATGTAGGGGCGTGGCTTGACCGCGCCCGGTTCGGAAGGCGCGCACGAGGCGCGCCCCTCCGGATCGATCCGTCAATCAGGTGGGTCAGCGCCACCTACTGATCAGAGCCAGCGCTTACGGCGGAGGAACGCCAGCAGCGCAAACGTGCAGGCCACCGTGAGGGTCGCCACCAGCGGGTAGGCAAAGGCTGGCTTGAGCTCGTTCATGCGGGAGAAATTCATCCCGAACCATCCGCCGATGACCAAGGGAGGAATCGTGAGGGCGGTGAGGGCGGTCAGCACCCGGATTCCCTCGTTGGCCTCGTGGCTGGATTTGTTGAGATAGATGCGGAAGGAGAGGATCAGCTGATCGGACCAGCTTCCGGCCTCGGCCTCGATGCGCGCGAGGTCCTCGCTGAGGTCACGGAGGTAGGGAACAATGACGGGGCGGATGAGCTTGGTCTTGCCGGAGGCGAGTAGGGTCGCGACCTCCCGCTGCGGGCGTACGATCTGGCGAAGTTTGGCGAGCTCCTTGCGGAGAGCGACGACGCGCGGGAACAGGGTGGTGGCGGGATCGTGCTGGAGCACACCACTTTCGATCGACTCCAGTTCCTGCCGAAGCTCATCCAGCGCGGGGTTGTAGGCCTCGACCATGAAATCGAGGATGGTGTGGGCGAAGCGGTCCGGTCCTCGCACGGGATTGGTGGGGTTGCGGAGGGAGCGCTCGAGCGCGGCCTGAACGGGCTTGAGCGGCTGCTTGTGGAAAGTGACAAGGAAGGTCTTGCCCAGCACAAGATCCAGCTCGGTCGTCGAGAACTTGTCGGTCTTCGAATAGTCGACCGCGTGCATGACGAAATAGAGATAGTCGTCGTAGTCCTCGAGCTTCGGCAGGGGGGAGTCGCCTGCACAGTCCTCCACGACGAGCGGATGCACGGCGAACACCTGTTCAAGCACGAGCTTGATCTCCTCCTCGGTTGGGGCCGAAAGATCGACCCACAGCATGACCCCGGGTTCGTTACGCAAAGTCGCAAGCGTATCCGTCGGCGGGTTGTGCGCGGCGAGCTTGTTGTCCCGGTAGACGAGGGTTGTGAGCATCTCTTATTTTCGATTCTCGATTTTCGAATTTCGATTACTGCGGCCGGAAGGGGCGACGGTTCTGGCTACAGCGAGTGGCCGGGCGGGAAGGGGGTTGTGTTCGGTTTGGTCTGAAATCGAAAATCCCAAATCGAAAATCGAAAATCGAAAATCCCAAACCCCTAGATCCACCGGCGCTTCTTGCACCACCAGGCCATCAGGCCGGTGGCGACGAGGGTGAAGCCGATCAGCACGGGGTAGCCGTAGCGGGCGTCGAGCTCGGGCATGTTTGCGAAATTCATGCCGTACCAGGTGCCGACCAGCATGGCGGGGAGGGTGATGGCGGTGAGGGCGGTGAGCGCCTTGATGCCCTCGTTGGCCTGGAAGCCGGATTTGCTCAAGTAGAGGTCGAAGGAGATCAGCAACTGATCGGCGTAGCTGGCGGCGGCCTCGTCGATTCGCACCAGATTATCCCGCAGGTCGCGGTAGTAAGGCAGCATGACGGCCCGGATGAGCTTGGAGTCACCGTGGGCGAGCTTGTTGATCACATCCCGCTGGGGGCGGACGATCTGGCGCAGATGGTTGATCTCGCTCCGCACCGCGATCAGGTCAGCGGTGAGATGGGGTGTTCCCTCGGCGAGCACGGATTCCTCGATTTCCTCCAGCTCCCCGCGCAACTCGTCCATGACCGGCTTGTAGAGATCGACCAGCGCATCGAGGAGGTAGTGGGCAAGCCGATCGGGGCCACGGGCGACGATGCCGGTGGCCTTGATGGACCGATCGACCAGCGCCCCGACGGATTTGAGCGGGCTGCGGTGGAAACTGACGAGATAGTCCTTGCCGAGGAAGAGGTTAAGCTCGGCGGTGTTGAACTTCTCGATCCGCGTAAAGTCGACCGCGTGCATGACCATGAAGAGGTACTCCTCGTAGTCCTCAACCTTGGGCAGGGAGCTCGGCGTGACGCAGTCCTCGATTGCGAGGGGGTGAAATTGGAACACACCCTCGAGGACGGTCTTGATCTCCTCGTCCGTAGGGTTCTCAAGGTCGACCCAGAGCACGAGGCCCTTGTCGGCGCGCACGAGTCGCAGCGCCTCGATCTCGAGGTCGCGTCCGACGAGGCGGCCCTCGCTGAAGATGAACGAGCGAATCATGCGCGAGGGGGATGGTGTGCCCCGACCGCGCCGAGGCAAGCTCCCGGCGTGGCCGCCGGCGGCCGCCAGCATTGCAAATCTCAAATCTGAAATTTCAAATGCCGGAGCCCACCCAGGGCTCCGGTCAGGCCGGCGCGAGTAGGCGGTCTTCGGCGGCGACGACGGCGGCGATGAATTCGGCCGGGGTGGTCGCCTGGAGCAGGGCCTCGCGATTCGAGGCTTCCTTGAGGATCTTGCAGAGGACGCTGACGACCTGGAGATAGTCGCCGGGGTTCGACTTGGGCGTCCCGAGGACGAACATCAGGCGGACGTTTTGGTTGCCGTTTTCGAAGTGGACCCCGGCTTCGCTGCGGCCAACCGCGACGACGATCTCGGTGACGTGCTCGGTGCGGGCGTGGGGCAGGGCGATCTCGTTGCCCAAGCAGGTGGGGTCGAGGCGCTCGCGGGCGAGCAGCTCGTTGTAGAAGCCCTGAAAATTTGTGACGCCCGCATGGCCCTCGAGTAGCCGGGCGACCTCGTTGAGCGCAGCGGTTCGCTTGGCGCTCGTCACATGGAGCGTGATGCGGGTGGGATCGAGGAGGGAGGACAGTCGGTCGGCCATGGAGCGAAGGTTTGCGCTTTCGGTTCGGTTAACTGACCCCGCAGGAAAAGCATTGGCAAGCGCGGAGTCGGGAGTGCTGCGAGAATTTAACCGGCGGGTCCGCAAGGCCATTTCTCAGGAGCAGGACGTGGCGGTGCCCGGGTCTAAAAATCGGCTTGGAAACGTGCTGGGTCACCGAATGTTCCACGGTGGGCAGCCGGGTCGAGGCCACCTTGCACTCACGGGTTTGGGCGCAAAAAAGCGGCCGGGAGTGAGCCGGCAGCCTTTTCAGGATTCTTTACGGAGCGGGCGGCGCTTCAGGGACGCCGGTTTGCTCCTCCTCGGTCTCAACGACTTTGGCGATGGAGAGCAGCTTGTCGCCCTCGGCGAGCGAGAGGAGTTTCACGCCCTTGGCGCCGCGGTTGGTCTCGCGGATATCCTTCACCGGGCAGCGCACGCTCTGGCCCTTGGCCGTGAGGAGCATGATCTCGTCGCCATCGCGGACGCTCAGTGCGCCCACGAGGTTGATGGAGCCGTCCTCCGGCAGGTCGATCGCCCAGACCCCGCTGCCGCCGCGGTTGATCAGGCGGTAGTCCTCGAAGCGGGTGCGGACGCCGAGGCCGGCCTCGCTTGCGACGAGGAACTTGGTGGCGTGGTCGACCACCTCGATGGCCTGCAGGTAGTCGCTGGCGAGCTTGAAGCGCATGCCGGTGACGCCGCCGGTGGCGCGGCCGGTCGGACGGAAGATATCCTCGCCGGTCTCAGCGTCGCGCTCGCGGAAGCGGACGGCGAGCCCCTGGTGCGAGACGAGGATGAGTTCGTCGGCCCCCGTGGTCTGCACCGCACCGATGACCATGTCGCCCTCGGAGAGGTTGATGCCGATGAGGCCGCCTTCACGGGTCGAATTCCCGTAGTCGGCGAGGGCGCTCTTCTTGATTACGCCGCTCTTGGTCGCCATGACGAGGAAGCGATCGGGCGCGAAGGCCTGCACGCAGAGCATAGCGGCGATCTTGTCGCCCTCGGTCAGGCGCAGGAAGGAGCCGACGGACTTGCCCTTGGACGCGCGGGTGCCCTCGGGAACATCGTACACCTTGTTGGCCAGGCACTGGCCCTTGGTGGTGATGAACAGGATGTAGTCGTGGGTTGATGCGGTGAAGAGCCGCTCCACGAAGTCGTCCTCGTACGTTTCCGTCCCGATGATGCCCTTGCCGCCGCGCTTCTGGCTGCGGTATTCGGCGACCGGGGTGCGCTTGATGAAACCAAGGTGGGACACGGTGATGACGCAGCCCTCGTTCGGGATGACGTCCTCCATGCGGAATTCGCCGGAAGCGCCCAGGATCTCGGTGCGACGGGGCGAGGTGTACTTCGCCTTCATCTCGAGCAGTTCCTGCTTGATCAGCGCAAGCAGCTTGGGCTCGGACTCCAGGATGCCGCGGAGTTCCTCGATGAGCTTCATCAGCTCGAGGTACTCGGCCTCGATCTTGCCGCGTTCAAGGCCGGTCAGCTGGTACAGGCGGAGTTCGAGGATGGCGTCGGTCTGGCGCTCGGAGAGCGGGTACTTCGCCATCAGGCGCTGCTTGGCCTCCTCGCGATTGGAGGAGGCACGGATGATCTTGACGAAGTCGTCGAGGTTATCGAGGGCGATGATGTAGCCCTCCAGGAGGTGCGCGCGGTCCTCGGCTTTCCGGAGGCGGAAGCGGGTGCGGCGCGTGACGACGTCGCGGCGATGCTCGAGGTAGCAGTCAAGCAGTTCCCTGATGTTCATCTGCTTCGGGCGCTTCTTGTCGAGCGCGAGCAGGGTGACGCCGAAAGAGGACTCGAGGGCAGTCTTCTGAAACAGCTGGTTGATGACCACCTTGGCCTGCTCGCCGCGCTTCAGCTCGACGACGATGCGGGTGTTTTCGTCGGATTCGTCGCGCAGGTCACGGATGCCATCGAGTTCCTTCTCCCCGACCAACTCGGCGATGCGCGTGACGAGGGTCGCGCGGTTCACGTTGTAGGGGATCTCGGTGATGACGATCATCTCGCCGCCGTTCTTCATCTCTTCGGTGTGGGCCTTGCCGCGCATGCGGACGATGCCCTTGCCGGTGCGGAGGTAGCTCTCGATGCCCTCGCGGCCGGCGATGGTGCCTCCGGTGGGGAAGTCGGGTCCGCGGATGATCACGCAGAGCTCGTCAACGGAGGTCGTGGGCTTGTCGATGATGGCGCAGGCCGCCTCGATCAGTTCGTCGAGATTGTGCGGCGGGATGTTGGTGGCCATGCCGACCGCGATGCCGGTCGAGCCGTTCATCAGCAGATTGGGCAGGGCGGACGGGAGGACGGTCGGCTCGGTGGTCGACTCCTTGTAGTTCGGCGCGAAGTCGACCGTGTCCTCGTCGATGTCCTTCAGCAGGTCCTCGGCGACCTCGTTGAGGCGGCTCTCGGTGTAGCGGTAGGCGGCTGGCGGATCGCCGTCCACGGAGCCGAAATTGCCCTGCGGGTCGATCAGCGGATAGCGCATGACCCAGGTCTGCGCGAGGCGGACCAGCGTATCGTACACCGACGAGTCACCGTGCGGGTGATAGTTCTTGAGGACCTCGCCGACGACGCCGGCGCACTTGTCGAACGGCCGGTTGTGGAGGAGACCCTCGCGCAGCATCGCGTAGAGAATGCGGCGCTGCACCGGCTTCAGGCCATCGCGCGCGTCCGGGAGGGCGCGGGAGATGATGACGGACATCGAGTAATCGATGTACGCCGTCTGCATGATGTCGGTGATATTGGCGGTCGAGAGCTTTTCGTTGGCGGTGTACACGGAAAAAGAATTCAGAATCTAGGAGTTAGAATTTAGGAGGAGTCCGGATTCTGGATTCTCGCTCCTGGATTCTAGCTTCTTACAGGGATCAGACGTCCAGATACTGGACGTTTAATGCGTTGTCCTCGATGAACTGGCGGCGGGGCGGGACCTCGTCGCCCATCAGGAGGGTGAAGAGGGCGTCGGCCTTGGCGGCATCGTCGATCGAGACCTTGAGGAGGCGGCGCTTGTCCGGGTCCATCGTGGTTTCGAAGAGCTGTTTGGGGTTCATTTCACCCAGGCCCTTGTAGCGCTGGATGCTGAGGCCCTTGCGGCCGAGGCTGCGGATGTGTCCGAGGATTTCGAGCGGCGCACGGAGCTCGGTGGTGGTCTCCGTTTTCTGGCCGACGTTCTCGGTCACGGTGTAGCGTGCCTCCTCCGTCGTGCTGAAGCGGTTGATTTCAAGGCCGCTGGCGGCGATCGCCTTGAGCAGCTTGGTCATCTCCGTGCTCTCGAAGATCTCGTGCAGCGTGACGCGGCGCGCCGGAGCGACGGGCTTCTTCTCGACGGGCAGGGGCGGCGTGGTGCCGCTGTCGGCGAGGACGGGGGTGAGGTCGGCGTTGAGTCCCTGGCGCTCGAGGAAGGCGGCGCGGGCGGATTCGTCGCGGAGGAACTCATGCGACTCCTTGTTGCCCTCGCGAAGGCGGGCGATGTAGCGGGGGAGTGCGTGGGTTTCCTTCTCGTGATGGTCGAGGTATTCGGCGAGGCCGGCCCCGTAGCGGGTGACGCCGGCGCCGAGCTTCTCGATGGCGGCGAGGCTCTCGACGATGCGGTCGATCACGGCGGGCGCAAAGACGTGCTGGTCCTTCAGGCGCTTGAGCACGACATCCTCGGAACCGAGCTCAAGGAGGATGCGGTTGAGCTGCTCGTCGTTGTCGACGTACTGCTCGCGCTTCTTGCGCTTGATTTTGTAGAGGGGCGGCTGGGCGATGTAGATGTAGCCCCGTTCGATCAGGCCCTTCATCTGGCGGTAGATGAAGGTGAGCAGGAGCGTGCGGATGTGGGAGCCGTCCACGTCGGCATCGGTCATGATGATGATGCGATGGTAACGGGCCTTGTTGACGTTGAAGCCGCCGACGGATTCGTCGCCCTCGCCGATGCCGGTGCCGCAGGCGGTAATCAGGGTCCTGATTTCCTCGTTGGAGAGCACCTTGTCGAGCCGGGCCTTCTCGGTGTTGATGAGCTTGCCGCGGAGGGGGAGGATCGCCTGGAAGCGGCGGTCGCGGCCCTGTTTGGCGGACCCGCCGGCGGAGTCGCCCTCGACGATGTAGAGTTCGGTGAGCGCGGGATCGCGCTCGGAGCAGTCGGCCAGCTTGCCGGGCAGGCCGCCGCCGGAGAGGGCGCCCTTGCGGACGGTCTCACGCGCCTTGCGGGCGGCCTCGCGGGCGCGGGCGGCATTGAGCGACTTGTCGACGATGCGCTTGGCAATCGAGGGCGTGGTCTCGAAGGCCATCATCAGGCCCTCGTAGCAGACGGAGCCGACGATGCTCTCAACCTCAGGGGAGAGCAGCTTGACCTTGGTCTGCGACTCGAACTTCGGGTCGCTGTGCTTGATCGAGATGACGGCGGCGAGACCCTCGCGGACATCGTCACCCGTGATCTGCGGGTCCTTGTCCTTGAGGAGATTATTCGCCTTGGAAAACTGGTTGATTGCGCGGGTGAGGGCGCTGCGGAAGCCGGAGAGATGGGTGCCGCCATCCGGATTGTGGATGGTGTTGGTGTAGCACAGGACCTGATCGTTGTACGTATCGTTGTACTGGAGCACGACCTCCAGGTGGATCTCGGACTGCTTATCGTCGTTCTTGACCGACGTCTCCTTGGTGATGCGGATCGGTTTCGGATGCAGCGGAGTTTTGCCCGTGTTGATCTGCTTCACGAACTCCTCGACACCGTCCTTGTAGTAGTAGGTTTCCGGCTTGGAACCGGCGGGGCGCTCGTCGAGAAAGGCGATCTCGAGGCCGGAGTTGAGGAAGGCTAGTTCGCGCAGGCGCTGGCTGATCCGACCGGTTTGGAAAACCGTGGTCTCGCGGAAGATCTCGTTGTCGGGCTTGAACGTGATGTAGGTGCCGGTGGCGCGGGCCTTGCCGATGACCTCGAGCTTCTTGATCGTCTTGCCGCGTTCGAAGCGCATGTGGTGGACTTGGCCACCGCGGGAGACCTCGACCTCGAACCATTCGGAGACGGCGTTGACGCACTTGGCGCCGACGCCGTGGGTGCCGCCGGAGAATTTGTAGCCGCCCTGGCCGTATTTGCCGCCGGAATGGAGGGTCGTGAGCACCATCTCGACACCCGGGATCCCGTACTGCGGGTGGATGTCGACCGGTATGCCGCGGCCGTTGTCCCGGATGCTGATCGACCCGTCGACATGGATGGTGACCTCGATGCGGGAACAGTGGCCGGCGAGGTGCTCGTCCACGGAGTTGTCGAGAACCTCGGAAACACAGTGGTGAAGCGCGCGCTCATCCGTGCCGCCGATGTACATGCCGGGCTTCTTGCGGACGGCTTCGAGGCCCTCGAGCTTGCCGAGCTTCGAAGCATCGTAAGTCTCGGAGATAACCGGATTTTGGGAAGGAGGAGGCGAGTCGGACGCTTCGGACATGCGGGTGGAAAAAAGGGTGACCTGAGGCTGCGATTTAAGGTTCAAATAACATCCGAAAACGGGGGCTGTCACAACCGTATTCTTGGGCCATTTTTCGGGCCTTTTCGGGCCCGGAAACGGTATTTTAGGTTGCGGACCTAAGATTGGGCCCTACCTTCCGCCGCTGAGTGAAGCTTTCTGTCAAAGTCGACTACGCCTGCCGGGTTCTGACGCAGCTGGCCCGGTCGTATGGGACGGACGAGTTGGCCCACATTGAGGAGCTGGCGCGGATCGAATCGGTGCCGGCGAACTACCTCGTCCAGATTCTCAGCGAGCTCCGCAACGGCGGGTTGATCATAAGTCGCCGCGGCAAGCAGGGGGGCTATGCCCTGGCCCGGCCGCCGGAGCAGATCACGCTCTACGACATCGTCAAGTTGATCGAGGGCGAGCTGCTTGAGCTCAATGGCGCGGTCGAGGGCCAGTCGGGCCGCCGCGTGAACCAGATCTGGCGCGATGTGCGGGCCGCGCTCGAGGTCAAGTGCCGCTCATACACGCTCGACAAGTTCCTCGCGAAATCAGGCGAGGACATGTACTACATCTAGCCCTGAACGACTCCGGGCGGATGGCCCCGGCCTTCCCTCCCATGCGACTCCCCGTACTCGAAAAGCTGCTCATTCTCCAAGATCGCGACCAGCAGCGACTGTCGTTGGAGGCGCAGCTCAAGACCGTCCCGGGCGACGTGGTGCGCGTCCAGCAGAAGATCTCGACTGAAAAGGCCGCCATCGACTCCGCCCGCACCGAAATGCGCGAGCTTGAGATGCAGAAGAAGCTGCTCGAAACCGAGATCGGTTCGGCGGAAACCAAATTGGCGAAGTACCGCACGCAGCAGCTGCAGGTGCGCAAGAACGAGGAGTACCAGGCGCTGGGCCACGAGATTGAATCGACCAAGACCGTGATCGAGGGGATGGAGGAGAAGGAACTCGGCATCATGTTCCAGATCGACGAGGCGAAGCAGCGCTTTGCCGCGGCCGAGGCCGTCCTCGAGACTAACATCGCCGGCCATGAGGCGCGCCTGAAGACCTTGGCCGAGCGCGAGGCCAATCTGCGGGCCGAGCTGGAATCCGCCTGCACCGCCGTGGCCGAGGCCCGTCCGGCGGTGGACGATCTCTCCCTCCGCCTCTATGACCGCGTGTCGGCCCGTCAGATGCCGGCCTGTGTGCCGGTCCGGGGCGGCAACTGTGGCGGGTGCCACCTGAAGCTTTCCAGCGAGAACGACGCCGTGGCCCGCAAGAGTGAGAAGCTCGTCACCTGCGACCAGTGCGGCCGCATTGTGTGGTTTGAAAGCTGACGCAATTGCGGATTTTGGAGTGCGGATTGCGGAGTGGTTTGCCCGCGAACGAGGCGAATCGTCGCGAGAGGCGGAATGGATTCACCACGAAATACACGAAAAAGGGTTCAGGCCTCAATCTCCGGGCCTCATTTCGTGTGTTTCGTGTATTTCGTGGTGATGTCCGGCTCGAATTCGCGCTGATTCGCGTGATTCGCGGGCGGCAACGGGTTGATCCATTCCGCGTTCGACAACGGCGGGTCCGGGTTCCAAGCTGATCGCCCTTGGTTTTGGGGCTGGTCGTCGCTCCGAGTTCTTTGATCCCAAGGCGCGGGTAACGCCGCGCCCGCTAGATAGTCGGAGAGGAAAGTCCGGACACCGCAGGGCAGGATGCCGCGCGAGCTTCACCGCAAGCGCGGGCGTCGCGTTTCAAGGCGCGGCGACGGAAAGTGTCACAGAGAACAAACCGCCGGTTTGGATTTCAAATCTCAGATCGGTAAGGGTGAAAAGGTGGGGTAAGAGCCCACCGCGTCGTCAGCAATGACGGCGGCACGAAAAACCCCATCCGGTGCAAGGCAAAATAGGCGGCTGGGTGGCCCGCCCCATAGCCGCGGGTATGTCGCAGCCCGCCGCGGTCGCGCAAGCGATCGACGGAGGCCGGGTCCGCAAGGGCCCGAGAGAAATGACGACCGAATCCCGCGTAAGCGGGAGGAACAGAATCCGGCTTACCGCCCCAAAACCAAGGACTGTTTTATTGCGGAACGGGGATTGCGGAGTGCGGATTAAAGCGGAGGGATCCGTTGTGGTCTCCGCGGGCCGGTGTCCACCGCGATTGATCGGGTGCGTGGTGTCGAGGGCACGGCGAAGGCCAGATCGCTGGCATAGGCCGCGCGGGCCGCGCCGTGGTGAGCCTGCGATCGCCGCCGGACCGGAAGCTGGGTGTCGTCGGACGGCTGGATCGGCGATCCGCGGACCTCGATGACCGAGCCATGGTGCTCAGCGAAGGAGTGGGGAAAAGGATGGTTGGTGGTCGGCGCCGCCAGATTCGGACCGGGGATGGGGGCCTCCCACGGGTCTTGGTCCTCCGTATCGGCCCGGAGATCACCGACCCGTCGAGC